>CBDUUF010000049.1:0-8422 GCA_965370375.1 uncultured Desulfuromonadaceae bacterium | reverse complement strand
AATTTTCGAGGTAATTGCGGTGCTAGGCATTGAAGAAAGTTGCCGCCGTTTGACCAGAATTAAAGAATCTCTTTAGTAGATAAAATTTTACTTGACGAAGTCGGCAGGCTTTGTATATTCTTTGCCTCCAATTGGGGTGTCGCCAAGCGGTAAGGCACGGGATTCTGATTCCCGCATTCCAAGGTTCGATTCCTTGCACCCCAGCCAGAAATCGAACGAAGATTGATCATGATTCGTATTTATAGATAGCAAGTCTTACATTTTGCGCTCATCGTCTAGCCTGGTCTAGGACATCGCCCTTTCACGGCGACGACAGGGGTTCGAATCCCCTTGGGCGTACCATATTTGCTTACCTGAGGGTAAGCTATGAGGTGAAGCAATAGCTTCGCCTCTTTTTTTTGCCTTTACGTTGATGTCGCAATGGATTATGTATAAATAATCTTCAGTATTACAGGCAGTTTTAGCGCATTTACAGGAAAAGCATGGACAATAAATCGCCACTTGCAGCAAATTTCAGCTTCTGGGAGCCACCTCAGGGGCATATAGTGCATACTGGTGCTGAATTGGCCGAATTTGTGCTGCCAATTATCCCCTTTCCGGTTATAACTAGCGAATTAGAGAATGGATTGCCGTCTGATGATGCGATTGGCAGCAGTCTCTATGATTATCTCAGGCAATTTCCGGATTGTCCCTACAACAGTGAATACGCAGCTCTATTGCGTGATGCCTGGTCGCACTATATTGCTGATTTGTCGGCAATGATTCTTATGCTTGACCATAAGGAGGTCGACGCGCCATATATTCGCCGTAAAATTGCTGGCATGAAGATATTATTGCTGCTCAATCCGGAAAATCCCGGCTTACAACTTCAACTCGGGATTGCCTGTTATGACCTGGCCTTGAATTTCGTTGAACTATGTGACTGTCGTTCACATCTAACCAGGGCAATGCTTTATTTTGCCGCGGTAGACAAGGTTGGACCGAACGAACCGACGAATCTCAATTACATGGCGCAGATTGATTATCTGACAGGCGATTATCCAAAGGCGATAGCGCGCTTGAAAAACCTGGTTGAGCTTGTAGATGATGAAGAGACAAAATCGACTATTTTTGCTAGAATCAAAACACTTGCTGAACTGGGTACCCCGGGAAAGCCATTATTGGCCGATCTTGAATCGATCGGTGAGGCGATGCAGCTATTGGCAGCAGCTGAACCAGAAGCTGCCAACAGTATCCTTGAGCAGCTCGAGCGAGAGCAGATTGTAACGACCGAGTTCCCGAATCCGGAATTTTTCTCATTGTTGGCGATCAGTCGCGAGCGCTCTGGAGACACGTCAGGTGCGCAAGCCGCTTTTGCCATGGCACTTGAGCTAGACCCGTCGAACCAGGAATCACTCGACGGTATTGACCGTCTGTTGGAAGGGGGTAAATGATGTCAAGTGGTATAAGTTTTGCGGATGTTATTCTTATATTGATTATCTGCGGGATAATCTATTTCTTTGTTTACTGGTTCGGGCCGGTCCGTAAAGCTCGCTCAGACCGCGATGACCAGTCACAGCACCCGGATTCGTAAACCTGATGTCTTTGTCCGGCTCGGTTGCTCGACATTTTTTTGCGCATCTTTGCGTCCTGATGTTTCTTGTTGTTTCTGCCGTTATCCCCAACACTGCTTTTGCTACAGCCGACGAACCTAAGCTGTGGACCTTCTCGCCACTTTTTGAATACCGTACAGATCCGGCCACTGATTATAAATCGCTGAATATTTTTGGCCCGATCATCAAATATGAGCACAAAAAAGGAGCGTCTGCCCGGGCGCTACGACCGTTGTTTTATCTTTCGACTGAAGATGAGCGCACTGCAGTTCAGCTTGATGTTCTATTCCCGTTGTTCACTTACAAGCACGATGATGAAGCCGTCTCCTATAGACTGTTTTTCCTGATCAATTATTATTCTAATCATGCTGAAGACTATCACCAACGGAACTTTTCACTGTTTCCATTGCTGTTTTACAAAAACAAAGAAGATGCACCACGTCAATATGCGGTTTTCCCGCTCATTGGCCATTACAATAATTGGCTCAAGCGTGATGAAGTAACCTATTATCTATTTCCGCTTTATTCACACACTAAACGCAACGGGACACACGTAGATAATTATCTTTGGCCCATTTTTGCCCGTATCAGCGGTGACACCCCGGAAGAAAAAGGGCTGAAAGTCTGGCCCCTGTTTGGCTATTCGGAAAAACCGGGTGTTTATCGCAAATCCATGTTGCTCTGGCCGTTCTGGATGTCGGAAGATTTGCAACAAGACACTGATAATCCGGTGTCGATTCGCTATTCCTTCCCATTTTATCTCTACAGTGAAACGCCATTAGAAAGTCGTCGGACGTTGTTCTGGCCGTTCTTTTCTTATGTAGATGATCGAAAAAAAGGCTATACTGAATGGAATTTCCCCTGGCCATTGTTTGCTTACGCTCAAGGTGAATATCAACACGGCTATAGAGCGTTGCCTTTTATTTCCGATATGACAGGTGCCGGCAGGCGAACCCGGCATTTCCTCTGGCCGCTTTTAAAGCTGGAGGAGCACAAGATCGACACCTTGATACAGCAGCGTACGCGCGTGTTGTTCATGCTGTATACTGATCTGGACGAGAGGGAAATAGGTGCTGAGCAGAGCCGGCGGCACAGAACCATGCTCTGGCCGTTGTTTGGTTATCGCCAAGAGAAGGGGGTTTCACATTTTTACACTTTGGCTTTACTGGAGCCGATCTTTCAGCAGTCAGATGGCTTGATCAGGAACTGGTCGCCACTTTGGCGTATCTACCAGAGAAAATGGGATCAACAGGGGCATAGTGTCTCTTCGGTTTTATGGAACCTGTACTGGCATGAACGGAACCCGAGCGGAGTTGCCTGGGAGCTGTTCCCAGTCTTTTCCTACACTCATAAGGCTGAAGAGTCGATTGAGTGGGCTGTTTTAAAAGGTTTGATTAGTGTGGAAAACAAAGACAACGTAAAGAAATTGTATTTTCTATATCTCCCATGGGGAATAACTCTGGGCAGGACGGAGTCATAGGGTCTATTTATGCTGACTAGACTTGGCCGTAGATTATTGAAGACAGCACAGGCGATGGGAGAGATGTTGTCTCTTCTGGTTGAAACGCTCTTCTATTTCAAAGATGCTTACCGCAACCGTTCGGCCATTATTTCTCAAGTTTATGATATCGGCATAGGTACGTTGCCGATTGCCGCGTTGATGTCGCTGTTTATAGGAATGGTCCTGGCACTACAGACCGGCGCTCAGTTAGCCAAATATGGCTCTCAGGAGGCGATCGGGGCTGTTGTTGGCCTATCTATGGCAAAGGAATTAGGCCCGGTTCTGACCAGTCTGCTGGTCGCCGGTCGGGTAGGGTCAGCTATGTCAGCCGAAGTTGGTGCGATGCAGGTCTATGAAGAGATCGATGCTATGCGAACGTTGGAGATTAACCCGGTGCGCTACCTGGCAATGCCGCGATTGATCGCCTGTCTGCTTGCGGTCCCTGCGTTGACTGTTGTCTCGTTTCTGGTGGGAGTTACCGGTGGTGCTATTGTCAGCGATATAAACCCGGTAATAAATGTACCAATGACGGTTTATTATGACGTATTGACCCGTTCACTAGACTTTACTGAAATGATGAATGGCCAGATTAAAGCGACAGTTTTTGGGGGGATTGTCGCTGTTGTCGGGTGTTATATTGGATTTAAAACCACTGGAGGAGCCCGTGGCATCGGTATCTCCACGACACGCTCTGTTGTAATGTCTTTTTTGATGATATTTATTGCGGACTACTTCTTGACACGTTTGATGTTGTAACCGGATCTAGCGATGACTGATTTGAATAATAAAAAAACTCAAAATGTCTCATTCCTCAAGCGTGTGGCACATTCTTTTTCACGTATGACGGTTGAAACCAGCATCTCGCGTGAGTCATATGAAATATCCCGTGGCATAAGTGTCAGTGTGCGTAATGTGTACAAGTCTTTCAATGAAAAACCGGTTTTGAAAAACATATCTCTTGAAATTAAACCTGGTGAAATTTTTTCAATTATTGGACCATCCGGTACCGGCAAAAGTGTTCTACTTAGACATCTGGCCAAACTTTTGAGTCCAGACTCAGGGGAGATTTTAATTGATGACAAGAGCATCAATTATGAACCTGGACTCCATATCGAACAAAACTATCGTTACAGCATGGTATTTCAGACGTCAGCTCTGTTTAACTCGCTTTCGGTCGGTGAAAATGTTGGTCTCTGGCTACGCGAGAAAGATGTTCTTCCCGAGCGCCGTATCCGACGGGTGATTCGTGAGAAATTAAGACTGGTCGGTCTTGGCGGCAGTGAGTCGTTGATGATTTCAGAGTTATCGGGCGGAATGAAGAAGCGGGTAGCTATCGCCAGGTCGCTCGCGATGAACCCTGATCTGATCTTTTATGATGAGCCGACTGCAGAGCTTGATCCGGTTACTACCGATGAGCTGGCCCGGGTTATTGAAAACCTGAAGGACAAGGTTAATCTCACCTCGATTATCGTCAGCCATGATCTTGATTTTGCTCTTTATCTTTCAGATCGTGTTGCAATGATGCATGATGGCGAGATAATAGAAATAGGGACACCGGACGAAATAAAAAAGAGCACGAACCCATTGGTTCGCCGTTTTCTTTACACGACCACCAAAGGTATTAAAGGGAATTGAAACAATGACTATAACAACCGAGCAAAAAGTAGGACTGTTTTTTATATTTGCTCTGATTATTCTGGCCGTCATTATCGAATTGGTCGAGGACTGGGACCCGTTCCGGGTTCAACACTCCTATCACACACATTTTAATTCGTCAGTCGGCCTGAAGGTTGGTGATCCGGTACGTATGGCCGGGGTCGCGGTCGGTAAAATTGAGAATATAAGCATTGATGGGCTGCAGGTTCGGGTGGATTTTCTGGTCGATGAAGGGACGGAAATCCGGACTGATTCGATCGCTCGTGTTCGCCAGCTCAACCTGCTCGGCGGCCAGTTCCTCGGGATTGGTTTTGGCTCAATAACTGAATCAATTGTGTCACCCGGGTCAAAGCTGACCTCTGCTGAAGGGACCAATATTGATCAATTGGTGACAAGCCTGAACAAGAACCAGCAACAGCTATTCGACAAAATTGATTCAATTGTCACAAAAATAGATAACGGAGAAGGTCTGGTCGGGATGTTGTTGACCGATACCGAATTGTCGCATGACATTAAAAACGCGGTTGATTCATTGACCAAATTAATGTCAAGTCTGTCAGCTTCTGATGCGGCCAACGATCTGGCTGAAACTCTCGATAATTTAAATGCAATTACAGCAACATTGCGTAAAGGTGAAGGGACACTTGGACGTTTAGTTTATGAAGATGAACTATATACCAATGTTAATAATGCTTTTGCCGATCTGAGTGCTGTGGCTAAAAAAATAAATGATGGTGATGGTTTACTCGGTAAAATGCTGACTGAAGATCAAGCCTTTACTGATTTACAGCAGACCCTGGCTAACTTGAGGAGCATAACGGATAAAATAGAATCAGGTGAGGGCACTCTGGGGAAACTGATCAACGATCCTGATCTCTACCACGACGCCAAGACAACGATTAATAAAATTGAAAAAGCAGCCGATGGTTTGAATGATTCAGGTGCTGTTTCGGCTTTGGGTACGGTTGCCGGCACGCTTTTTTGATCATTTCTGTCCGGAAACCGCCCTTTTCCGCAATCTCGGCGTCAATCTGCACTTTTGATTGTGCGGCGTAAAGTACTACGCCTCCGCTCAAACGCTTGATTTCCTTGACCTTGCAAAAAATTGCTAGTTTCCAAAACAGAAACCAAACTACACTCATCCACTGTTTCCGGATGGACACTAGTTAATAACGTTCGAGCAAATATAACAGCAGGGTGAGTGTGCCGGCGCTGCACAGTGTTGTCACAAATATTGAGCTGGCCACCAGATCAGGCCGGGCATTGAATCGCAGCGCATAGAGCAGTGGCAGCACTGCAGCCGGTGTGCTGGTTTGCAGGATGACTACGTTGCGATCAATCCCTTTGATATCCAGAAGCAGAGTTAAACCAAAGCCAACTATCGGTCCCACCACAAGCCTCTATATTGTCGTTAAGCTTAGAAAACGCGCAGCCGGAATCACCTTTGAATGCGACAGCTGCATACCGAGCAGAATCAACATGATCGGGATAGCCGCCTGGCCAACCAGTTCAAGTGTTTTGAGTAGAAACCCGGGAAGCTGTAAATCGACACCCTGAAAGAGCATTGCCAGGAGCACTGCATGAAAAATCGGAATTTTACAGGTATTCAGGGCTGCATCTTTTAAATTGACTTTGCTCCCTTGCGCCAGAACTATTCCGATCGTCCCGAGTGGAATAATAAACAAGACAAAGATCAGGATTGAAGTGTCGAAGCCTGCTTGACCATAGGCAAACAGTGATAATGGCAACCCGAAATTACCGATATTCATCATCGCCGATGACAGGTAAAGAGCCTGTCGTGAATCACCCTTTATCCTGAACGTTGTTGCCGCAAGCCAGCCGGCTCCCAGCATCAAAGCTGTATATAGCACCATATACATGGCCAGGCGACTTCCCAGGTCGATAGAGATAGGGTTTTTCAGTAACGCGGAGAAGACCAGCGCCGGAGTCAGTACATAGAGCGAGAGGTTGGTAAGAGTTGTCGAATCCAGGGCTAATTTACGCCCGAGAAAGTAACCCGCAAGTACAATCAGAAAGACTGGAAGAACAACATTAATAAACAGCATGCCGGCAATCTAGCATGTCTCCGTTGACATATTCAATCTGCATGAAAATTTCCTCAGTAATTGTTTGACAAAGCAAAGTTAAAGTTGCTTAAATAAGTGGCTGAAACATAACCGTCACTGATGGCAAACATCGACTAAAGAGACGCCATGAACCCGCTGGCTGCAGAACTGAACGAGCGTGTCTGCACCATTTCAATTGGTGCTACTGATATACGCGTGGCTTTCTCCTGTATTGCCAAAGAGCATATTGAGGCGATGTTTGATAGCATTTTCAGGCGACCCTTGACCTTCAATAATTTAACTAACAAGGTGCTGAATGGAACACTTGAAGCAGTTTCTAGATGATTCCGGTATCTTGCCTTATCTGAATGGCCGTGGCCATGAAGCTGCTCCGGTTTATCTGGTCGGTGGCGCAATAAGGGATTGCTTGCAGGGTAAGGTTGTTGCTGATTTCGATTTTATTATGCCGGAGGACCCGACCGTATGCGCCAAAGGTATGGCGCATATTTTTAACGGCACCTGGTTTATGCTCGATCAGACCCGGAATCAGAGCCGGGTTGTAATGGACCTTGATGGTGAGCCTGTAGTCTGTGATTTCGCACCGTTCAGGGCGCCGAGTCTGGACGAAGATCTGCGAGATAGGGACTTCACCATCAACGCCATGGCCTGGCCTTGCAACGCCCCATCTGTCTCCGACCACATTCAAGACCCTCTCGGTGGTCGCAACGATCTGAAAAACAGCTGTTTGCGTATCTGTAATACACAATCTTTCCAAGAAGATCCGTTGCGGACTCTAAAAGGTGTCCGTCACGCAACCTGCCTGAATCTGACCATAGACGACGGGACCTTTACTCAACTCAAAGCTGCTGTTTCTAATCTAGATCAGATCGCACCGGAAAGAATTCGCGCCGAACTAGCAAAAATACTAACCTGTAGCGAGGCGGCAAACGGGATTCGGCTGTTGAATGAATCCGGGCTGTTGTCAGAAGTATTCGGTCAGTCTACTCGGGCAGACGGTGTGACTACAGCCATCGAGCACCTCGAGTTATTTGATCAGTTACTAACTGATGTACGTTCTTCACAGTCTACAAAACTACAGGACATACTTGCCAAGGATTTTGAGGAGTTCCTGCAGTTTAGTAGTGTTGTGAAACTTGCTCTATTATGTCGGGCATATAGGCCAATTGCCTTAAAAAACGTATTTGACTACATTAAGGAAAAAGAAATTCCGGTTAATGGTAAGCTAATAGCTTTTATTGGTAATAGAAATGCCTTGCATAGGAAATGTAGATATTGTACACAGGACCTTAACAGGATGTGGACAATTGACAATATCAATAAACTGCACAAGAAAGGATTCGATAAGCACGAATTGAACCCTGAAGCGCTGGAAATGATTGAAATTGATGAGTTACTGCAAGATTTCATGGGTAGCTTGAATGGTCATGATCGTTTTTTTGTTGATCTTCATACCACATCTTCACCCTCCATTCCCTTTGCCGCTATTGACAATCAACCACTGAGCTATGATTTTGCCTTGCAGTTACCTATTCCTTTTGTTTCTAATCTGGATGAGTTTTTGAAAGGCACCCTTATGTATTACCTGG
>CBDUUF010000048.1:0-8452 GCA_965370375.1 uncultured Desulfuromonadaceae bacterium | reverse complement strand
TCCTTGTCCTTAATGTGCGCCTCGTACTCATGGCGGAAATAACGCAAGGTCGACAGAACCGGATTTGGTGCCGTCTGACCGAGACCACAGAGTGAACTCTTCTTGATATCGTACGCCATGTCTTCAAGCAGCTCGAGATCCCCTTCACGGCCTTCACCTTGGGTGATCCGCTCAAGTATTTCTAGCATGATCTTCAGACCGATCCGGCAGGGAATACACTTGCCACACGATTCGACCCGGGTAAAGTTGAGGAAAAAGCGGGCGATATCGACCATGCAGGTCGTCTCGTCCATAACCACCAGACCACCCGAGCCCATCATCGCGCCGGCCTTGATCAGGGAGTCGTAATCGACTTCGGCATCGAGCGCTTCGGCCGGTAGACAACCACCGGATGGGCCACCCGCCTGCACCGCCTTGAACTTGCGGTTTTTATGTATACCGCCACAGACGTCGTAGATGACTTCCTTCATCGTCGTGCCGGCCGGAACCTCGACCAGACCGGTGTGTTTGACCTTGCCGGTCAAAGCGAAGATCTTGGTCCCCTTGGTCCCTTCGGTACCGATACTGTTGAACCAGTCGGCGCCGTTGTAGAAAATATAGGAAATATTGGCGAAAGTCTCGACGTTGTTGATGTTGGTCGGATGACCCCAGAGACCCTTGACTGCCGGAAACGGTGGCCGTGGGCGTGACATGCCACGCTCGCCTTCGATCGAGGCCATCAGCGCTGTCTCCTCGCCACAGACAAAAGCACCGGCGCCAGCCTTGATCTTCATGTCGAAGGCAAAACCGAGACCCATACAGTCTTTGCCGAGGTAACCTTTTGCATAGCAAGTATCGATCGCTTGCTGCAGACGTTTGATCGCCAATGGATACTCAGCCCGGCAATAAACATAGCCGAAACTGCAGCCGATGGCATAAGCGGCAATCATCATCCCCTCGATAACACCGTAGGGGTCGCCTTCAAGAACCGAACGGTCCATAAATGCACCTGGATCGCCCTCGTCAGCGTTGCAGATCAAATATTTCAGATCGCCCGGAGTCGCCTTACAGAACGACCATTTGACGCCGGTCGGAAAACCACCGCCACCGCGACCACGCAGGCCGGATTTCTTGACCTCTTCAATGACGTCATCCTGAGCCATGGTTACGGCTTTTTTAATGCCGGTGAACCCTTTATGCCCAATGAAGTCATCCAGGCTTTCAGCATCGATCATTCCACAACGCGAAAATATGATCCGCTGCTGGTTCTCAAGAAAGTCGTTGTAATACTTACCAGCGACTTTCTTGGCAACCGGCTCATTGCCGAGCATATGCTCTTCAACTATCTGCGGCACCATATCCTCGGTAACGAAATCGTAGGTCACAGCCTCCTGGCCGGGCAAAACAATATCGACCAGAACGTCGTTGGCACAGAGACCACGGCAACCAGTCTTCTTGACGTCGCAACGCTTGCCGAGCTTGGCTTCTACGCCATGCTTGGCAAATTCCGCTTCGAATGCATCGACTACTTTCAGGGAACCGGACGCAATACCACCGGTTCCGGTGCAGATCAAGACTTCAATATTCTGAGATGTTTCAGCCATATAACCCTCGGTCAGTTGACGGTAATCAGTCCATCTTCTGATATTTTTCGATAACTTCATTTACTTTCTGCACCGTCAGGGAGCCGAAAGTATCTTCGTTTACCATAATAACCGGCGCCATGCCGCACGCGCCGATACAAGCAACATATTCAGCGGTGAACTTAAGATCTTCAGTGGTTTCAGCGTGGCCAACCCCGACTCTCTCTTTAATAACATCGGCAATACGCCCGGCCCCTTTGACATGACAAGCCGTCCCCATGCAGACCCGAATGATGTACTTGCCACGCGGTTTCAGATGGAACTGCGCATAAAATGTCAACACACCGTAGATCTGGCTGGTGTAGATATTCAGCCGTTCCGCCGTCAGGTGAACTGTAGCTTCAGGGATGAAACCATAACTCTCCTGAATTGCCTGTAGAGCCGGCATAAGCGCGCCCTGCATATCGACAAACTTGTCAAGAATCTCGTTACACGGACCGAGATCAATTTCCTCTTCTTCAACTTCTTCCACTGCTTCGCTCATGAAATTCCCTCTCGCGCCGGAATCATTTAGCGGTCAATCTCACCGAGGACGATGTCCAGGGTACCGATCGCTGCAATAACATCCGCCAGAAGTGACCCTTCAACCATCTGCGGCAAAGCCTGCAGATTTACGAATGACGGTGGGCGGATTTTCATGCGGAACGGCTGAGCCGAACCGTCTGATATCAGATAGTAACCGAGCTCACCTTTCGGTGCCTCGATCCCCACATAAACTTCGCCAACTTCCGGCTTGAAGCCTTCGGTAATGATCTTGAATTGATGAATCAGGCCTTCGATGCTGTTAACAACATCCTGCTTCGGCGGCAGACAGACTTTCGGGCAGTCGGCCAGAATCGGACCATCCTCAAGTTTATCGAGAGCCTGATGGATAATCTTGCACGATTCGCGCATCTCGTCGAGACGCGCCGTGTAACGGACAAATGTATCACCTTCAGTGCGGGTGATAACATCGAAATCATAATCTTCGTAGCCACTGTATGGATTGTCACGACGCAGATCCCAGTCGACGCCAGAACAACGCAGAGCCGGCCCGCTCAGTCCAATATCAATGGCGGCAGCGGCATCAATGTGACCGACACCCATGGTACGCTTCTGCCAGATTTTATTTCCGGTCAACAGACCTTCGTACATATCAATATAGCCCGGCATATCGTTGGCGAGACTGCGGATATCATCGGTTATACCAGCGGGTAGATCTGCCGAGAGGCCACCAACCCGAAAATAGTTGGTAGTCATACGGGCACCGGAAATCTTCTCATAGATATCCATGATCAATTCACGCTCACGGAAAGCATAGATAAAGACTGTCATTGCACCAATATCGAGTGCATGCGTTGCCAACCAGACCAGGTGACTCTTGATCCGCGTCACTTCAGCCAGCATGACCCGGATAACCTTGGCCCGCTCCGGAATCTGCTCGGTGATGCCGAGCAGTTTCTCGACAGCCAGCACATAGCCGAGGTTGTTGCTCATCGGCGCCAGATAATCGAGTCGATCTGTCAGCGGAATCGTCTGATGATAGGTACGGTGCTCAGACAGCTTTTCCACACCACGGTGCAAAAAGCCGATGTGCGGCGTCGCCTTGACCACGGTTTCGCCGTCCAGCTCCAGGATCAGCTGCAAAACGCCATGGGTCGACGGATGCTGCGGACCCATGTTTATAGTCATGATTTCGTTGTGAGCCATCATTTTCCTCTTTATAAGTAATACTTCGGGAATTGGAATTCTTCGTGTAACGATCTACTGCAGGCGGCCCTGATACGGTTCGCGATCAGGTCCCTGGAGAGGATAGTCCTTACGCAGCGGGTGGCCTTCCCAGTCAGCCGGCATCAGAATGCGTCGCAGATCCGGATGGTTATTAAATGAAATACCCATCAAGTCCCAGCACTCACGTTCATGCCAGTTGGCCGTTCCCCAGACACCACAAACGGTATCAACCGTCGCATCGTTCTCTTCAACCGGAACCTTGATACGCAGACGATCCTTAAGGGAAATATTGTAAATATTGTAGACCACCATGAAACGCGGCGCGGTTCCGAGATAGTCGACGCCACATAGATCGCAGAGGAAATCGTAGCCCATCTCGTCGCGCAAGAAGGTCGAGATTTTGACAATCTGTTCCTTCTTCACGGTAATAGTCGTCTCATCCCGATACTCAACCACGTCCAGGACTTCTTCCGAAAAATTCTGTTTTAGCTTGCCAACTGCTGCATGTTCACTCATGGCTTGCTTTCCTACCCTTCTTAATGCTCCGGACGCACCGGGCTGATTAGGCTTCCGAAATTCTCTCACCCACACCGATAGCGGCACCGAACGAATTGCGTTCCGCCATAATTTTCTCCTGAAGCTTATTGAGTCCATAGATCAAGCTTTCAGGCCGCGGCGGGCAACCGGGGATATAAACGTCGACAGGGAGATGTTCGTCAATACCCTGTACGGTACTGTAAGTATCAAAGATGCCGCCAGAACAGGCGCAGGCACCCATGGCAATGACATACTTAGGCTCCGGCATCTGCTCATAAACTATCTTGATAACCGGCAACATCTTCTTGGTGACTGTGCCGGCGATAATGATGACATCAGCTTGTCGGGGTGACGCGCGAAACAGAACTCCGAACCGGTCAAGGTCAAACCGGGCAGCACCGGTGGACATCATCTCGATAGCACAACAGGCCAGACCAAAAGTCATAGGCCACAACGAACGTGATCTGGACCAGTTGACAAGCTTGTCCAGACTCGTTGTGATAACGTTATTACCCAGGGTATCTTCTACTCCCATTCCAGAGCTCCTTTTTTCCAGACATAGATGTAACCGACCATCAGGATGATTACAAAAGCACCCATCTCATAAAAGCCGAAAACACCTAATTCTCTAAATATCACCGCCCAGGGATAAAGAAAGACAACCTCGATATCAAAAATGATAAAGAGCATGGCAATGATATAGAATTTAATACTGACCCGCTCGCGAGCCGAACCAATCAGCGGCATCCCACACTCATACGGGGCGAGCTTGACAGCTGAAGGCTTTTTTTGACCAAACACCCGAGACCCCACCACTATAACGGCGGAGACAATCATGGCCAAGACAACAAAAGCCAGAATTGGCAGATAGGAATCTAACATTTAACGGCTCCTCCTAACGATGCCTTCAGATAAAGGCGGATTATTCAATTTAGAGATAATATCTTCGCCTGACCACACGGTCTTTCAGCGTGTGCAAGTTAGGATAATTTAAGCCTGCTGTCAAGTGAAAAATACAGTATACAGTATGCAATTTGGCGGTCTGCGACAGGGGTTCTCCATACACCTGTTATCACCACTGTTTTCCCAGTCTTTCCTGATAAATTTCTTTTTTTCAGCAGTTCCGGTTTAATCGGATATAGTTATTAACGAGATCTCTTTTGGGAGCAATATATGAGGGTACAATTCGAACCTTTTCACGAACAGCTACTTCAGCACCTGCAGGAGGGTGTCTGTTATCTCGATAAACACAATAAGTTCACCCTCTGGAACAGTGCTGTCGAGCTGATAACCGGCTTCACCTCAGATGAACTTATCGGCACTGCCTGCCACGATAGCATCCTGCATAAAGCACTTACTATGCTCAACCCGGACAACGACAATATCTGTCCCTTTGAGCAAGCGACTGTCGATCTAAAGCCGTGCGCCTATCGCCTGTTTCTTGAACACAAACAAGGCCATCATGTTCTGATTAACCTGAAAGTTATTCCACTGAAAGACGATTCCGGCATGCTTGGAACCATTGGCATATTCTCGGATGCTAGCAACCAGGCTGAACTTGAAACGACAACTCGCTCGATGCAGAAACTGATGCGGATCGACCCCTTGACCAGCCTGCCGAACAAGCGCTCACTATTCGACAGCATGAAAGGAGAGTACTTGCGCTTTGCCCGCTATGGTACGCCGTTCGCCCTGATTGCCATTGCCATCAATCCACCACCAGGTGAGTTGCTACCCCGAACTGGCCCCGAGCGAGAGGCCCTATTGAAATGGTTCGCCCAGCAACTGTCACTCGGTTTTCGCAAGGCCGACACACCGGGCAGATTACGTGGCGCATCGTTTCTGGCCCTGTTGCCGCACACCAACACTCAGGCCGCTGAAAAAGCCGCTAAAAAACTGCGTACCATGCTCGAGGCGACCCCGTATCCCGGCACCGGCACGCCGGTCACCGCCAGCTTTGGTTGTGCGTCAATTGCACGCA
Organism: uncultured Desulfuromonadaceae bacterium; assembly: GCA_965370375.1. GTDB lineage: Bacteria > Desulfobacterota > Desulfuromonadia > Desulfuromonadales > UBA2294 > Kmv16. The sequence continues at coordinate 2,602 of CBDUUF010000048.1, read as the reverse complement.
GCGACACTCTTGACCGACTGATCGACCGCGCTAAAAGTGCGCTGAAAATGGCCCGTGACGACAAAGACAACGATATTATTTCTCTCTAAAACTTTCTGCACCAATACTAAACGTCCGCTGCCTTTTACCGACAACGGACGCTTTTTCCAGGTCAAACAGCCTTGACTATTGAATGCCGAGCGTTTTCAATATTTCAGGATTCTCTTCTTCCTCAGCCAAAATAGTGTGACAAGTATCACAATCCTGAGTCACAGAACCGCCCAGATCCGATTCATGCTCTTCATCATGGCAACGGAAACAACCAAAATCGTCAGTATGTCCCCGGTGGTCGGTATAGGTTCCCCAGACAATCTGCATCTCCGGGAAGACATTTTCCACATAAGCTTCTTGCACCCCCAAAATTGCAGCAGCTAACAGCTGCGGTTTCCGTTCAATAATCTCCGGATAATTTTCAGTGTACCACTGCTGCAAACTCTGCATGATCTCGGATCGTGCCTGCTCGTGCGTTGCATACTCCTGGGTGATCACCTGCATCCCGATCTTCTTTATATATGGCAGTTCCAGCGGTATTTGACCATTCAGCATTTTGCCTTCCAACGCTTTATCCGCCGGCAAATATATATGTGTAGGCCGATTATGACAGTCGATGCAGTCCATTTCACGAACTTCAAGATGCTCCGATGAGCTGATCTGTTGCTCGGCGTCCGCCGTCTTGAAGGTCTCGATCGTACCATCTTGTCTGGTCAGCTGCAGCTCCGGAATTACCATCCGCTTACGATCGATCGCTTTGTAGGTGATCTTGTTTTCCGGCGCAACATGCCAATGTACGCCGCCCGAGCTGACAGCACGATCCCCGGCCGTGCCGATCTTCATCATCAGGACGGTCTTGACATGAGTATTCGCCTCGTCTTCGAGGATCTTGTCGAGGACAACCAGCTTATCGCCATGGAATGTTTCCGGTCGATGGCAGGATTCACAGGTGTCACGCGCCGGACGCAGGCCGTGGACTGGGGTCTCGATCGGTCGCGTATAAGTGTCGAGTGCGACGGCAAATAACTGCCGCGCTCCAGAAATCTTCGATTTAACAAACCAGTCGGCGCCGCTACCTATATGACATTCAACACACGGTACCCGCGAATGCGGTGAATTGAGGTAGGCGGTATGTTCCGGATCCATAACCGTATGACAGAACTGACCACAAAACTGGGTCGACTCCATATAATGATAGGCGCGATATAAAAAGACGCTGAATACGGCAAAGTTGATCGATGTCAGCAGGACAATCAGAAAAATATTCCTCTGCAAGCGACCGAACAGTTCCGGGTTCGTAAAGTACTTGCTCATGTACGACAATGAAAAGAGGTTGGCATCCCGATCGCCCTGAAAGAAAAACGCGCCGACAAACACCAGAGCCAGACCAAACAGAAACGCCGGGCCGAGCAGCAGGTAGACGGCCCCACCGAAATAGGGATTCTCAATATGAAAGAGCGTATCCGTCAACATGTAAGCGACCAGCAACGGTGCAGTAATGGTGACTATCAGCGCTCCGACCAGCGAAACGCGGCTCCGACCAATGCCAAGAAAAAAATCTTTCACAATATCAAGCTGCCCCATACCTAAATACTCCTTTGTCGACAAGCTAAAACTACAATAGTGAGTTCGTCACTCCATAAAAGTAATTTTTATTAATTTGTGCTTTCTTATCAAAGGAGATTAAAAATAACAAGATAAAAGCTCGGTTTTAGTAATTATTATTTTAATACAGCCAGACGGTATTGTATTAATTTCATGCTAAACACTGGATTATCAACAGCTTAGGCCTGTATTACAACAGTAATTATCAGCCTAAAAATATAATTAATATTTTTTTATATAAATGTATTAATTTATATTGACAAGGCAAAACCATTGATGTTATTTATTAATCACAAATAATTAACGCATCCAAATAAATGGGGCGTGAACGGCAACAATAGGGAGGCCATTATGACTACTCACAAAATGACAATCGAACCTGGAAGCACAGTACACGAAACGACCGGCATGATCGCCGAAACCGCTAAAACAACTTACGTCGTGGTGGTTCTTGCTGTTTTGGGTGTCTTTGCCTTCATTACTGCCGTTTTGGTTGCCTGGCCGGCAGTCTCATATCTTGCAGCGAAACTCTTCTAATAGAGTTGACCATTCACAACAAAAACGCCCCCCGGCTGGCCGGGGGGCGTTTTTGTTTACAATCACTTCGTATACTCTTCTATACCTTAATGTGTCTCTTCGTCTTCTATGAACGCCGGAATAACCATGTTCAGGAAATAGAAGATGATAAACGGCGTCGCAAACACCGCCAGCAGACCAACCAACCCTTCTTTCAAGGTTTCCATATCGTGCGGGATAATCGGCAGGTGATACTCCATAAACCCGGCAAAGGTCAGCGAGAAAGCCTGGCCGCCGATAACAACATTCCAACGCATCATAAACACCCCGAACAGCACCAGACAGCTGGCGATTACGGCCCGGCGCATGGTCACGCCCGGCAACAGCAACAACAAGAACGGGATTAAATTGCCAATACCATATTGATAAATGAAAATCTTTACAAAATCAT
>CBDUUF010000047.1:0-8509 GCA_965370375.1 uncultured Desulfuromonadaceae bacterium | reverse complement strand
AGTCGTTGATAATTTAACCAGCGACAAAAGAAGCGTTAAGTCACAGGGCGACCAATTGGTCGCCCTTAAACTTTGATGGCGTCGCAAAAAGTCCGCCCGACTGCGTTGTATCGATTTTTCAGGACCTTGACTTACAATATGTAAGCCTTCACCCCTGAAAAACCGTTACGCCTTGTGGGGCGAAATTTTTGTTTAGCCATCTCGGGCGAGTTTGTGGATCCCTTAACTTTGGTTCAATTATTATTTATCAGGCATTTTATCAGCCTTGAGATGCAGGCCGCAATGCACACATTTGCGCACCGGAAGAAAGGTTGGGCCATTGGTGTGAATAGGTTTACTACACCGCGGGCAAGTAATTACAGGAGCCAGACCGACAACAATGCAGAGCAGCAGCACCCAGAAGCCGAAAAGCCAACCCATAACTTTGGCTGAGGCTTGCATCTCTAGCGTAATCAGCAGGCCGGGAACATAAGCGATGATGACGAACCACATCAGCCAGCGCCGGCCACGAACCTTTGCCAGTCCAGCAGCGATATCAACAGTTTCTGTCTGGTTATTTTCGTCCAATGGTTGCTCCTGTCTGTAGTGATCACACTTCTTAATCAATGTTAATAAATATACTACAAGTTACTTGTCTGGTAAACTTGAATACTCGTTAATCGAAGGAGGTTTGTCATGGGTTATGCCGCAGGCAAAATCAGCGAGTATCAGGTGATGATTAAGGTTACGTTCGAACTTAAATAACAATGGAGGGGGCGATGAACCAGAGCAGCTTACTCGAAGCGTTAAAGATTGCACTCGAGGCCGAAATGACCGGTCACCAGTTTTATCTGAATGCCGCCAAGTCTACTGAAGATTCGCAGGGTAAGGCGACGTTTACCCGGATGGCCAAAGAGGAGTTGGAGCATTTCCGTCTGTTGAAAAAACAGTATGCGTATATTCTGGAAAATGGAGCGATTGATCGATCCTCAGTTTTTCTTGAAGTACCGGATCCGGAGTCGACTTCGCCGATTTTCAGTCCAGAATTCAGGGAACGGGTCGGCAAACAGCACTTCGAGATGAGTGCCTTGAGCGTTGGCATGCAACTCGAGCTCAGTGCTATCCAGCATTATCAACGGTCGGCGGACAGCAGCGAGGATACTGATGTCAAGGCTTTCTTCTCCAGCCTGGTTGAGTGGGAGCAAGGACACTACGACAGTTTTGCCACTGAGTTGGCGCAACTGCGCGAAGAGTACTGGCAGGCAAACGATTTTTCGCCGTACTAAGAAGGCTGTTTATGAATTACAAGGTACTGAGGAAACCAGTTTTATAGGCTGAATCTCTTCTGGCTCCGGCTATTCTGTGCGTAAGTAAGGTGCCGGTTTCTGCCCGAGTGCTTTCCAGGTACCGGTCAGACCAAGGCTCAGCGATAAAACCATGCCGATTGCGATGGTCGTCAAAATAGCCCATGGCTTGAGTCTGAAGCTCATATCCATTAAGCCTTCGATAATTCCGTAAGCCGCCAAGCTGCCGACCAGTGCGCTGATCGCACCGGCAGTAAGACCGAGCATGGCGAACTCACTGGCGAACGCCTTGATGATATCGCCGCGGGTGGCTCCGCAGACCTTGAAGACTACCGCATCATGAATGCGTCGGTGTTGATCGGCTGAGACCGCGCCGGCCAGGACCAGAAAACCGGCCAGCAGGGCGACAGCTGCCATTCCCTTAAAGGCTATACCGATCCGATCCATAGTCCGGGCGACATTGGCCAATACTTCACGGGTGCCGATGGCCGAGATGTTCGGAAATTGACCGGTGATGGTTTCGAATACCTGCTGTTCGCCGTCACGATCGACATGCACTGCCGCAATATGCGTCTGCGGCGCACTCTCCAGAACGCCGGGCGAAAACAACAGCGCAAAATTCAACTCCATAGTCGACCAGTCTACCTCACGCAGATTAACGATTTCCGCCGTAACCTTGCGCCCCAGAACATTAACCGTCAGTGTGTCGCCGACACGTACGCCGAAACCTTTGCCGAGATCAGCGGTTATGGAGATCAGAGGCGGGCCGCTGTAATCGGCCGGCCACCAGTTGCCGGCAGTTAGTTTGGTCGACGCATTCGGGGTGGCGGCATAGCTGAGGAAGCGGTCGCCGCGAACGGCCCATTGCACCTCGGGGGCAACCGGCGCTTCGGCGACCGGAGTACCATCAATAGCGGTGATTCGGCCACGCAAAGTCGGCGAGCGTTCAATCCGGCGCACTTCCGGAATCGCGCGCAGGTTGCTTTCGAATGCCGCGACCTGATGTGACTGGATGTCGAGGAAGAAGAACGCCGGAGCGTCATTCGGCAGCGTGTTCTCGACCAGATCGTTGAGATTACCCTGGACCAGAGTGATAATAACCAGGGTGGTCAGTCCGAGGCCGAGGGCGAACAGGGTGCTGGCGGCTGGCGAGCCGCGGCGGTGAATATTACCGAGACCGAGCCGTAGCGACGGATGGCGTGGCCGCGGCAACCGCCGGGCGATACGGATGGTAGCGGCGGCAACGAGGCGGAACAGTCCGAAGCATAGCCCGGCACCGACAATGAACCAGCCGGCGAGTCGCTGGTCGCTACTGGAGAAAATAGTCAGTGCGGCCAGCGCGGCAGAGGTCAGGCCTATTGCCAGCCAGATGCCGCGCGTCGGCCGGTGCTGAGCGGTCTCGACGTAGCCGCGAAACAGCACTGCAGGCGAAACTTGCAGCGCTGAGCCGAGTGGTTTGATTGAAAACACCAGAGCAATCAGCAGGCCGAACAGGGCGGCAATTGCCAGGGTGGTCGGGTAGATGCCAGGGATCAACGGAATCGGAATCTGTTCACCGATCAGACCGGCGATCAGGTACGGGAGCGCACCACCGGCGAGTAGGCCGGCGGTCGACCCGATCGCCCCAAGCATCAAAACCTGTAGCAGATAGGCGGTGAAGATGACGCGGGCCGAAGCACCGAGGCTCTTCATGGTGGCGATGTGCAGGATCTTGCCGCTCAGGTAACCGCGGACCGCGCCGGAGACCCCGAGCCCGCCAACCAGCAGGGCGCAAAGGCCGAGCAGGGTCAGATTGAGATTCATTCGTTCCAGAAAAAACCGGACCCGTGGCGTCGCATCGCGCCAGGTGCGCAAGCGCCAACCGGCCTCAGGGAAGGTTGTCTGCAACTCCAGTTTCAGTTGATCGACGGTTGTTTTGTCCGACAAGCGCAGACGGTAGGCGTAGGTGACCAGACTGCCGGGCTGAATCAAGCCGGTCGCCTGCAACCCGGCTTGATCGATCATTACTCTCGGCCCGAGGTTGAAGGGACGCACCGATCGATCCGGTTCGGCGGTCAGCAGACCCCGAACTTCGAAGTTGGCGACCCCGAGCTGAATTTTCTCGCCAACAGTGATGCCGAGGCGTTCAAGCAAGGCCGACTCAACCAGGGCACCGTCCATAGTCAAGGCCGCGGTTAACGGCTGTTGTGGATTGAGATCGAGTTGGCCATAGAGTGGATAGAGGCCGTCGACGGCTTTAAGCTCGACCAGAATACGGGCATCATCGTTGGCAGCTCCGGCCATAGTTCGCAGTTCATGGACTCGTGACACCAGACCGTGTTGCTGTAAAAATGCGAGTTGAGCATCGGTCAGCGGGCGATGATTGAGACGGACTTCGAGATCGCCGCCGAGCAATCCACTGGCATCAGCCAGTAGGCCTGAGCGAGCTGCCTCGGTAAACGAACCGATGCCGCTGATGGCGAAGACGCCGAGGAACAGGCAGGCGAGGAAGACCCCGAAACCGCGCAGACCGCTACGCAGCTCACGCCGGGCCAACCGCAGCGCCTGGGCGAGGGTAGAGGGTTCGGTCATGCGGCGACTCCGGAGGGGACGAGTCGGCCGTCAGCCATTTGTACGGTCTGGTGACAGCGACCGGCCAGCGCGACGTCGTGGGTGACCAGAATCAGAGTGGTGCCATGCTCCTGTTGCAGGTCAAACAGCAGTTGCATCACCATTTGTCCGGTCTCACGATCGAGGTTGCCGGTCGGTTCATCGGCCAGGATCAGCGCCGGGTTGGCTACAAACGCCCGCGCCAGGGCGACCCGCTGTTGCTCACCGCCGGAGAGTTCACCCGGAAAATGCTTAACCCGATCGGCCAGACCGGTTGCCTCGAGGGCGGTCCGGGCGCGCTCTAAGGCGTGTTCAGCACCGGCAAACTCGAGCGGCAGGGCGACGTTTTCCAGTGCGGTCATGGTCGGTACCAGGTGGAATGACTGGAAGACGATGCCGACGTGTTGACGCCGGAAACGGGCTAGACCGTCCTCGTTCAATCTCTGCAGATTCGTACCGGCAATCGAAATACGGCCACTGGTCGGTTGCTCCAGACCGGAGAGAACCATCAGCAGAGTGGTCTTGCCGGCGCCGGATGGACCGACCACACTGATGGTCTGACCGGCCGCGACGGTAAGATCAATGCCACGCAGTATATTGACCGGGCCGGCGCCACCGATTAGACTTAGATGAAGATTATTAATTTCAACGATAGGTTGCGTCATGAATGTTATTCCTTCGTTACTTCGCGTTCTGTTTGTTTTGTTGTTATTGCCGGTAGCGGCAGCAGCTGCCGACCGGTCCGTCGACCCGTTGCGAATTCTGGTTCTCGGTGACAGCTTGACCGCCGGTTACGGCCTCGCAGCCCAAGATGCTTTTCCGGCTCAACTGGAGCAGGCGTTGCGAGCGGCCGGACACAACGTTACGGTGATTAACGCCGGCGTCTCCGGTGACACCGCGGCCGGTGGGTTGGCGCGGCTCGACTGGGCACTGGCCGACCGACCGCAGATCGTTATTGTCGAACTGGGGGCGAATGATGCCCTGCGCGGCCTGCCGCCGGAGCAGACCCGACAAAACATTGAGGCAATCATCACCCGTCTGCAACAGGAGCGAATTTTGGTGTTGCTGACCGGCATGCGTTCGCCGCGTAATTTCGGCTTTAACCATTATAACAAGTTTGACCGCATTTTCCCGGAGCTGGCTGAGCAGTACGAAGTCGCCCTTTACCCGTTTTTTCTCGAGGGGGTCGCCACGAAGCGGCGTTACAATCAGAGCGACGGCCTGCATCCGAACCCGGATGGCGTAAAAGTGATTGTGCAGGGTATTTTGCCAATGGTTGAACAGTTACTCAATTAGCTGTGATCATTATTTTCGAGGGTTGGAAGTTTAAGTAGATACAGGGTTACGCTGAGACCGATCACCAGCAATATTCCTTTAACCCAGAGAATATTTATCAGCAATAACGCCGATACGGCGATGCTGATCCAGAGCAGACCGATCGCTTTCAATTTGCTGGCGCGCGAGATACCGCGGCCATGCAGGTAGGGGCGGATCAACGGTCCGAGATGGGTGTGATTGATGAGCCAGGCGTAAAAGCGTTCGGAGCTGCGGCCGAAGCAGGCGCCGGCCAGGAGCAGAAACGGGACAGTCGGCAGAATCGGCAGAAAAATACCGATTACTCCGAGGATAATCGCCAGCCAGCCAATGAAAAACAGTGTCCAGCGCAGACTGGTATTGAGAGGCTTGGGTGTTTGTTCGGAAGAGCTGTTCATTCTTGGTAGTTTAGACGATTAGGATTTGAAAATGAAAGGAAAAGGGTGTTTTGTTAGTATGACAGGGGGGAGATACTTCTCCAATATTTGTGCAAGCTGGATGAAGGTGATATAAATCTTCCAGGAGATCTCCCAGTTAAACCACTTGAAAGGGAAAAGCATGCATGTGAAAAGGATTATCCTGTTCGTCGTTATCAGTCTGTATGCATCCGCTGCATTGGCCGGCAACGGTTATGTCACCTTAAAAAAGCCCGGCTCGCCAGAGAAAAAATTTATCGTCAATGACATTAAATTTGTCTGCAACAATCAGCAATCAGAATCATTCTTGATTGATATAGATGGGGCCATAGTTGAAATACCCTTCACGGCTATAAAGAAGATCAAGCTCATAAGGTACGAAAAACCCAGAAGCAGTTATCAACTGTTTTTTAAAGACAGCTCTAAGGACAGGCCGTTGATTGCCGTTCAGCCGGCCTGTAATAATATCAAGTTTATTGGTACAAACACCTTTGGTGGCTCAGTTACCGTCAATCCCCAGTTTATGCAGAGTCTGGAATTTAAATAGGGTTACCCACTTAATAGTTGATAGCTCCACAAAAAAGCCCCCGCCAGAATGACGGGGGCTTTTTAATTATCGTTTGAATTGTTTACTTGCAACGCATCAATTTCTTGCCATCCTCAAACAGCACCTCGATCTTTTGCGTACCTGCTACCCGTTGTACAACGCCGAGTCCGAAAGTGGCGTGCTTGATCAACGAGTCGACCTTGAAGCTGCCGGTCATGGAATAGTCCTTGGCGTCTTTTTCGTTCATCTCAGGTCGCAGCAGCTCCCACTCTTTGCGCTCGGCGACTTTCGGATCAACGACGCGGCGTACCGACGGCTTTTTCGGTGCGCTCGGCAGCCGGTATTTGTGCTGGCGACTGCAGACATCGCATTGCACCTTAAGCGGGCTGTCATCAGCCATGGTGATGATAACGTGAGGATTATTTGCCCGGCATTTGGTACAGCGGGCTTCTATCGGGTCGCCGGCTACAAGCACAACCTTCTCGGCTGTAGCTGGTGTCTCTTCTGGTGTAACGGGTGTGTCTGACATTTATCAGGACTCCTTGACCAAGTAACGGCCGAAAAAAGAAAATCTCATCTTTTCACATGGTTTTGTAGGGTGGCGATAGTGTGCAAACGATGAACTTAAATGAACTTTATCCCCTAACAATACACCTTTCAACGTAGAAAAGATACCGGCACGGTCAGGAAATCTCAAGATGCATCATAAGTTGTTTCTGTAAAAAGACGATTTGTTGATTTTTCTTTGCGCGGTGCTTTGAGCCTGTTATTTTGCAAGGGTTCAATATTGTTGCAATTATCGGTTTAGTGGAGGGACTATGAGTCGATCAGGCAGTAACGGTCTCAGCAAATCTCTGTTACTCAAAGGGTTGCAGTGTTCTAAGGCGTTGTGGCTGAGCAAGCACCCTCCCGTGTTTGAATTCCCCCCACAGCCGAATCTGGAGGCAAAATTCCGCGCCGGTGATGCAGTCGGGTTGCTCGCTCAGCAGTTATTCTCCGGCGGGGTCGAGGTACCGTTCGAGGGGTTCAGTGTCGCTGAGCAGGTGGCTCAGACCGAAGCGCTGATGGCTGACGGCGCCAAGGTGATCTATGAGGCGTCGTTCGCATTTGACGGCATATTCGTCAAGGTCGATCTATTGGTTCGCGATGGTGATGGTTGGCAGATCCACGAAGTGAAGATGGCGACCGCGGTCAAAGAGGTCAACCTTAACGATGTCGCCATCCAGTATTATGTATTGACCCGGTGTGGTTTAAAGATCACCGAAGCGTACCTGGTGCATATCAACAACCAGTACGTTCGCCAGGGGCAGCTCGATGTGCAGGAGCTGTTCACCGGTGAAGATGTACTCGATGCCGCAGTCGAGCGTCAGGCCAGTCTGCCACAGATCATCGATGAGCTACGCATCATCCTGACCGGCAGTGAACCGGTCATAGAGATCGGTCCACATTGTAACAAGCCCTACACTTGTGACTTTATCCCTTACTGTTGGCAGCATATCCCGCCAAATTCAATCTTCGACCTCAAGGGTCGCGGGATCAACAAATTTGATTACTATGATCGGGGTCTGATCCGTTTTGAGGATTTGTCGCTTGACGCGCTCAATGCCGCGCAGCGCCAGCAGGTCGAGGCAACCCTGACCGAGCAGGATGCGATCAACGCCGCCGGGGTTAAAGATTTTCTCGACAGCATCTGGTACCCGCTCTATCATCTCGATTTCGAGACCTTCAGCACACCGATCCCGAAGTTTGATTTTTCCCGCCCGTATCAGCAGCTGCCGTTCCAGTTCTCACTGCATACACAGAGTGCCGCCGGGGCCGCGCCGCAACATTTTGAGTATCTGGTGCAGCCGGGGATCGATCCGCGCCGCGATCTGATTGAACAACTGCTCGCTCTGATTCCGGCAGATGGCTGTATTTTGACCTACAATCAATCGTTCGAAAAAGGCGTATTGCGCAATCTCGCCGAACTGTTCCCCGATCTGGCCGAGCCGATCGACGCGCGGCTGGAGAATGTTCGAGATCTAATGGTACCGTTTCGCAAGCGCGATATCTATCGCTGGCCGATGCGCGGTTCTTACTCGATCAAAGAGGTGCTGCCGGCGATGGTGCCGGAACTCTCCTATAAAGGGATGGCGATCGCTGATGGCATGGCGGCGATGCAGGCGTATCACGCGATGTGTGCACTTGAGCCGGGGGTGGAGTTGGATCGGTTGCGAGAGGCGATGCTGGAGTATTGTGCTTTGGATACTTTGGCGATGGTGAAGATCCTTGGTGCGATGCAGAGAATGGTTGATTGAAAATTTAGAGGAGGCTTTTCAGTTCAAGAGTAAAGATGCACTCCTGCTATTTCAGTCGTCAAC
>CBDUUF010000046.1:0-8594 GCA_965370375.1 uncultured Desulfuromonadaceae bacterium | reverse complement strand
CTGCGTTGCAGCGTCTGTTCAAGACTTCGACATACAACAGGTATGTCTTCACCCTTGAACAACCACTACGCCTTGGTGTACGAAATTTTTACTTAGCCATCTTTAGTGGTTTTTACGAAACCAGCATATTTGTTCAACAACGATGTTGTGCTATAAAAACAGCACATTTACAGCGACTCGATTATTAGATGTTTAAAACTATACTGTTGATGTGTTTTCTGGAGGTTATTGATGACGATATTGCGCCGAGCCACTCTTTTGTTCGCCCTGCTGTTGGCCGGGTGTGCCATGTTTTCTGCCTGGAAGGAAATTCCGGCACCTGAAGGGTGCAGTGAGTGTCATCAGGTTTCGATCAATGGTGATTGGCAGGTGCTGTACAAGCCGGTTGACCTGAATGACGAGACCGGAAGGGTTGGCTGGCAGCAACCGTCGTCACTTGAACCGGAAGCGGCTCCCGAGGAACAACGCGAAGTGCTGCATCAGGAGTGTTTCAGGTGTCATCGCAGCCCGGATAAAGATCACAAGAAGTACAAGGGGAATTATCGTCACCGCTAACCACAGACCCTTCCTTTGACCGGGAAGGGTTTTTGCCGAATGAGATATAAACGTGAATTATCGACATACAAAAATTGTTGCAACCGTTGGCCCGTCCTGTGAATCTGAGGAGATGCTGGCGGCTTTGATGGCCGCCGGAACCGATGTGTTTCGCTTGAATTTTTCACACGGCGACCAGGCGCAGAAACAGGAGATTATCCGGCGCATCCGCAAAGTCTCTGCTGACATGAAGCGGGCGGTGGCAATCCTTGGTGATCTGCAGGGCCCGAAGATCCGCGTCGGGCTGCTCGACGGCGGCAGTATGGAGTTGGTCGCTGGACAGACCGTGGCTATCTCACCGACGGTCAAGTCGGATCGGAGTGATCTGATACCGACTACCTACCGCAACCTGCCACAGGATGTCCGGCCCGGCGACCAGATTCTGCTCGATGACGGACTGCTCGAGTTGAAGGTTCTGGGGATTGTGGATGACGAAGTCCGCTGCGATGTGGTCATCGGCGGTCTGCTCAAGAATAATAAGGGGATCAACCTCCCCGGGGTGGCGGTGTCGGCACCGGCGCTGACCGAAAAGGATAACGAAGATCTCGATTTCTGCATTCGCGAAGGGGTCGACTACCTGGCGTTGTCGTTCGTGCGCGCCGCCGCTGATGTGACCGATCTCAAGACCCGGCTGTTTGCCGAGAACTCACCGATCCGGGTGATTGCCAAGATCGAAAAACCGGAGGCGGTCGAACATTTTGATGCCATCCTGGCTGCGTCGGACGGCATTATGGTCGCTCGAGGCGATCTCGGGGTCGAGATCCTGCCGGAAAAAGTTCCACTGATCCAGAAACGGATTATCCGTGCCTGCAATGCAGCCGGCAAACCGGTGATCACCGCAACCCAGATGCTCGAGAGCATGATCAACAACCCGCGGCCGACCAGAGCCGAAACATCGGATGTGGCTAACGCCATCCTCGACGGAACTGACGCTATCATGCTTTCCGGCGAAACGGCAGCCGGCAGCTATCCGGTCGAAGCGGTCCGTCTAATGGTCCGGGTGGCGGCCGATATAGAGGGCGATCCACAACTCTGGCCGCAGACATTTCAGCGTATGAACGAGCCCGGCAGCTATCGCAGGTTGCCGGATGCGATCGGACAGGCCGCCTGCCGGGTGGCCGAAATGGTCGGTGCGGCGGCGATTCTCGCCTTTACCCAGACCGGCAGTACCGCTGCTCTGGTCGCCAAGTACCGTCCGCAGTTGCCGGTGTTTGCGGTGACCCCGTCGCAAGCGGTTCGCCGGCGGATGGCGTTGTACCGGAGTATCCGCTCTCTGCGGGTCGATATTGAGGGTGACACCGAAGCGCAGATCCGTTCGGTTGAACAGACGGTACTGGACGCCGGCGTCCTGCAGCGTGGCGACGTAGTGGTCATCACCATGGGGAGCCCGGTTTCGGATGCCGGCACCACCAACATGATGAAGGTCCATCGGCTCGGCACCGGTGATTTTTTCGAGGTTTATTGAACTTATGAGTAAAAAAGCAGTCGTTCTCTATAGCGGTGGACTCGATTCAACCACCTGCCTGGCGATCGCCAGAGCAGAAGGGTTTGCAGCGTATGCCCTCAGTTTCGATTACGGTCAGCGCCATGTACATGAGCTGGAACTCGCCCGCCGCTACGCCGCGCAAGTCGGTGCCTGCGAACATCGGGTGGTGCAGATCGACCTGCGTCAGTTTGGCGGCAGCGCCCTGACCGCAGATATCGAAGTACCGAAAGACCAGCCGGCCGACGCGGAAATTCCGGTCACCTATGTGCCGGCGCGCAACACGGTATTTCTCTCTTTCGCCCTCGCCTGGGCCGAAGTGCTCGGCGCCTTCGATATCTATATCGGCGTCAATGCCCTCGACTATTCCGGTTATCCCGACTGTCGGCCGGAGTTTATTGCGGCCTTTGAAAAAACAGCCAATCTGGCGACCCGCGCCGGGGTTGAGCAGAACGCCTTCCATATCCACGCCCCGTTGCAGCAATTGACCAAGGCGCAGATTGTCCGGCGTGGACTCGAGCTCGGTGTCGATTACAGCTTGACCCACTCCTGTTACGACCCGACGCCACAGGGTTTGTCGTGCGGACGCTGCGACTCCTGTCGACTGCGGCTCAAAGGGTTTGCCGAAGCCGGAACGACCGACCCGATCACCTATGCCGATGGAGGAAACCGATGAGTATGCCGGATCTGCAGAATGCACCAGACGGGCGTAACATCGCCATCGACAAGGTCGGGGTCAAGGACATCAGCTACCCGATCGTGGTGCAGGACAAAAATCGTGAATGGCAAAGTACCGTCGCCCGGATCAATATGTACGTCGACCTGCCGCATCACTTCAAAGGGACACATATGAGTCGGTTTATCGAGATACTCAACCAGTATCATGGTGAAATCAGCATCGACCGGATGGATACGATTCTTCAGGAGATGAAAGACCACCTGGAAGCAAGCTGTGCGCACCTGGAATTTAAATTCCCCTACTTTATTGAGAAGCAGGCCCCGGCCTCCGGCGCCCGCAGCCTGATGGAGTACCAGTGCCAGATGCTCGGTAGTCTCGGCGAGACGAGTGACTTCATCCTCGGCGTTACCGTGCCGGTCACCTCGCTCTGTCCCTGCTCCAAGGAGATCAGCGCGCGTGGTGCGCATAACCAGCGCAGCGCGATCCGGGTGCAGATTCGCTACAGTCAGCATATCTGGCTCGAGGACCTGGTGGAGTGGATCGAATCATGTGCCAGCGCACCGGTCTACTCGCTGCTCAAACGTGAAGATGAAAAAGTTGTGACCGAGCAGGCGTATGACAATCCGATGTTCGTTGAGGATATCGTGCGCGAGGTAACCCGGAAACTGGGCCAGGTTCCGGAGATTACCTGGTTTAAGGTTCAGTGTGAAAATTTCGAATCGATTCACAACCATTCAGCCTATGCCCAGGTCGAATTGGACCGGCGCTAGGAGACTGTCGGGCTATCCATGATCCGGCTGTGGATAAATCTGTGGAAACAGTGGATATCTTATGTCAGTTTCGCATGTTACGTGTTCCTTGGATAGTTCGAAGGACTCCTTAATGACGCTATCATTGGGTATTTTAGTCAAAGAGCCGGTCCCCGGCAAGGTCAAGACCAGGCTCACTCCGGAGTTGACATCTGAACAGGCCGCCGAGCTCTATCGAACCGCTTTGCACGAAACAGTTGAGCGTCTGCAGGGTGGTGTTTATGAGGTGGTTTTATTCTATAGCGGTCGGGAAGAATATTTTGCAAAAGCCTTTCCGCAGCTGCTGCGCATCCGCCAGAGTGATGGCGATCTCGGCAGACGTCTGGCTGCTGCGCTGGCCCGGTTGCATGACAACCGGCCGGCTGCTGCAGCTCTGATCGGCAGTGACAGTCCTGACCTCCCTTTGGCGCAGATCGACGGCGCTTTTTCCGCCCTGGCTGAAAACGATGTTGTTACTGTGCCGGCCAGCGATGGTGGCTATGTGTTGATCGGCAGCCGTCGGCATCAGCCGCAGATTTTTCGGAATATTGACTGGAGTACGGACAAGGTTTTGGCCCAGACCCGAGCGCGGGCAGCCGCAGCTGGTCTGGTCTATGCCGAGCAGGGGGGCTGGGACGATGTCGACGATCTGGCCAGCCTGCAACGCTTGTTGTTGCGTTCACCCGATTCGGCAACCGCCGGACATGTGCAGAAATATCTGGGCCATCTGGTTGCGGTTTAAACGCGCAGACGTTGACTTTTTGAATGAGGTTGACCGATAATCCGGGTCATCTCGTAATGTAGATAAAGGAGGTCTCTTTTGGATCTTATATTGGGCGCCGGTTTTGTGGTTAAGCTGGTACTGTTGGGTCTGGTTTACTTCTCCGTTGTCTCCTGGACAATTATCTTCTTTAAACTTCGGATCATTCACCGGGCGACCCGGGAGTCGGAGCGTTTTCTCGATTTTTTCTGGAGTAAGAAACGGTTTGATCTTATCCAGCAGGGGGCCGGGGAATTCGCAGCCTCACCGCTGGGGGTGTTGTTTCATGACGGCTACCAGGAGTTGATTCGCGGGCAGAAGAAGACCGAAGGCGATGAGCACGAAGTGGTGGGCGACTTCAGCCGGGCCGACAATGTCGCCCGCGCCCTGCGCCGGGCCTCGACCCAGGAGACCCTACGGCTGGAAAAATACCTGACTTTTCTTGCCACCACCGGCTCGACCGCCCCGTTTATCGGCCTGTTTGGCACGGTTTGGGGGATCATGGGTTCGTTCCGCAGTATCGGTGAGACCGGCAGTGCCTCGCTGGCAGTGGTCGCCCCGGGCATCTCCGAAGCATTGATTGCTACAGCCATCGGTCTGGTAGCAGCAATTCCGGCGGTGGTTGCCTACAATCATTTCGTCAACAAGGTCAATATCCTGACCGGCGAGATGGATAATTTTTCCCAGGAGTTTATCAACATCGTTGAACATATGGGACGGAGAAACTAAATGGAAATCGGCCGCCGGGACAGCAGCGGGCGCAAAACCCTGTCGCAAATCAACGTCACGCCATTTGTCGATGTCATGTTGGTGCTGCTGATTATCTTCATGATCACTGCGCCGATGCTTGATCAGGGCTTCGATGTCAATCTGCCGGAAGTCGCGGATTCACCCGGCATCGCCAGTAACGGCGAACCACTACTGGTGACCGTCGATAAAAAAGGGCTTATCTCGGTTGGCAGTTCGACGGTTAAGAATCCGGAAAAGCTGGTGCCGTTGTTGCGCCAGATTATGAAGGAGCGTAAAGATAAAGAGGTGCTGCTCGAAGCTGACCGTGACGTCTCCTATGGCCACGTCATGCAGACAATGGCCGCCATCCGCAAGGCCGGTATCAATCGGGTCGGCATGGTGACCCAGCCGCCCAAGCCGTAGGCGAAGAGGTTTTTGGGTTTCTCATGAGCGGTAATCGTTATATACGCCACGGCGCCAGACCGTCGAAAGAGCCGAAAATTGGCCGGATGTTCCTGTTTTCACTTGGCCTGCATCTGCTGTTGTTGCTGGTTTTTTCCGGCGTGTTTATATTCAAGAGCGACCGGGATCGGCGTCCGGTTTATTATGTTGATCTGACGAAAATGCCGGTGGCCAATCCCCAGGCCGGTCGGCCCGATGCCCGGCCCAAGACAACCAAGAAGGTGACGAAAAAGGCGGTTAAGAAGACAGTCAAGAAGACAGTTAAAACAGCGCCGGTCAAAAAAACTACGAGCAAAACGAAGCAGATTGCGGTCGCCAGCGATGCGGATATTCAGCAAAAACTTGATGCACTCAAGCGTAAGCAGGAACGGGATGAACTGAAACAAAAGTTGGCCGCGTTGGCGGCTGGCGACAGTCGCGATGAAGATGTTCTCGCCAGCGATGTACCGCTCGGCATGCCGGACGGCCAGGGGGATGAAGCTGGAGCCTCATACCAAGCTTACCTTCAGGCGTTTCTCAAAGAACAGTGGACCCTCTCCCGCTATCAGGTACGCAATGAGGATGCAGAGACCACGGTCAGACTGGTCTATAGTCGGACCGGTCAACTACTCAATCTTGAAGTGCTAAAATCGTCTGGCGAATCAAAATTTGATGCTTCAGTCAAAGAGGCGATCCTTAAAGAGCAACAGTTGCCGTTCGAGCCACATCAGGACAACTGGACCCAGGATGTTATTTTCAACCTCAAAGATTTACTGGACCAATAAATGAAGCGGTTACTGATACTCATCATATTGATCGCGCCATTGCTGGTGACGGTCGAAACCCAGGCTGAAATAGAAATCAGCTCTCCTGGTCAACAGACTATTCCGCTCGCCCTGACTATGTTTTTGCCGCAAGCCGGCACTGATCGACCGGAGATCGCTCTGGAATTTGCAGCGGTGCTGACCAACGACCTCGAGTTTTCCGGCCTCTTCGATCTGGTCGACCCGGCCGCATTTCTTGCCGATGCCGAGCAGTT
Organism: uncultured Desulfuromonadaceae bacterium; assembly: GCA_965370375.1. Lineage (GTDB taxonomy): Bacteria > Desulfobacterota > Desulfuromonadia > Desulfuromonadales > UBA2294 > Kmv16. Next base: position 2,081 of record CBDUUF010000046.1, on the reverse strand, counting down.
CGGTCTGCTTAGTATCGATGTTGATTTTGCGCAGTGGCGAATGCTTGGCGCCGAGAGCCTGATCAAGGGGGCGTACGCGGTGCGTGGTAATGAGCTGGTAATCGAGGCACGGCTGTTCGACGTGCAGCGACGGCGGCTGTCTACCGGGCGGCGCTATGTTGGCCAGGTCAAGGATTTGCGCCGGATTGCCCATAAGTTTGCCGATCTGGTGCTTGAGGAACTGACCGGAATTCCGGGCCCGTTCAACACCAAAGTGGCTTATGTTTCGGAACGGACCGGCCACCGCGAGCTGTATCTTATGGACAGTGATGGTTTTGCTGATCTGCGTCTGACTGATCACCGCAGCATCGTCCTGAATCCTGATTTCACCCCGGATGCCAAGCATGTTGTTTATACTTCATACAAGAAAGGCAACCCCGATCTTTATCGTCAGGAGTTGAGTAGCGGCAAAGAAACGGTATTGTCGGCCCGCAAGGGGTTAAACGTTACCGCCAGAAATGAACCGGGCGGCGACGGGCTGGCGGTGGCGTTGTCACGCGATGGCAATTCGGAGATTTATCGACTGAGCAACAGCGGCCGGATAGTCGGCCGATTGGTCAGTTCCTGGGGGATTGATATCAACCCGAGTTGGAGTCCGGATGGAGAACAGCTTGCCTTTGTTTCTGATCGCCTGGGCAACCCGAATGTTTTTATCGCAGATGTCGGCAGTAATGCCGCCCGCCGTCTGACGCGCAACGGCAAGTATAACTCCAATCCGGCCTGGAGTCCGCGCGGCGACCGGATCGCTTTCACCCGTCTGGAAAAAGGCGTGTTCGATATTTACACCATCCTGCCGGATGGTACCGGTGAACGGCGTCTTACCTTCGGCCCCGGCAACAACGAACATCCGGCATGGAGTTCGGATGGCCGATTCATGTTGTTTACTGCCGAGCGGAATGGGCATAAAACCATTCAGGCGATGCGTGCCGATGGGACTGGCAATCGTCTACTTTCACCGGTTGGCGTTGATGCTCAGCAACCGACTTGGTCGTTACGATGGTAAAGAGGTTGTTTTTTCGCTTCTGTTCTGTATAATTGCCATTCATAATGAATTTATTAGCGTGAACACCCGATGGTTCGTTTGAATCTGATTCGGGAATTGTTTTTCAAACAACAAAAGGAGTGAATAAAAGAATGAAGAATTTTAAATTGATGCATTTTGTTATGATTATCTCCCTGGTAGCTCTGCTGTCTGTCGGTTGTGCCAAGAAGGCCTCGGAGGATATGGCTGCTGATGGTGCTTCATCAACAAGTCAGACTGCTGATTCCGGTGTAACCGAGACGGACGTCAAAGAGACTTCTTCAGCAACCGTTGCTGACTTGACTCGTGTTTATTTCGAGTTTGATTCCTATGTACTTTCCGGCGAAGCTCGTGCCACCCTGAAGCAGAATGCGATGATTCTTAAAGGAGCTTCGATGCTCAAAGTTAAAATCGAAGGTCACTGTGATGAGCGTGGTTCTGACGATTACAACCTCGCCCTTGGTGAGCAGCGTGCTCAGGCGACCATGGATTACATGCGCTCTCTCGGTGTTTCGGGTAGCCAGATGGGAACTGTCTCCATGGGTGAGATGGCTCCGCTCGATCCGGCCAACAATGAAGCCGCCTGGGCGAAGAATCGTCGGGCCGAATTCAAAGCGATGTAACCTGATCAGCTAGTTAAAAAAAGGCCGCGTTCATCGCGGCCTTTTTTGTTTGTGCAATGGAGTTGAACCGATGCGGAATATTCAATTAGCAATAACACTTATTTTAACTGCGTTTGTCGTTGCTGGCTGTCTGCCCGGAACTGTAGCGCAAAGTAGTGATGTAGAAGAGATGAAGCGGCGCCTGGCTGTGGTTGAGCAAGCGACAGTTTCGGATCAGTCGGAGCAATCGCTGGGCAAGCGGCTTGAATCTCAGGCCGGCCGGTTGGCCGATCTGCAGGCTGAAGTCGATGCTTTGCACGTGGAACTGCAGGGGGTGACTGGACTAAAGGATGAGGCGGCGCGTCAGCGCGCGCGGCGCCCGCGGCGGGGAGCGCGGATGGGGAGCGGGGGGGGGGTGG
>CBDUUF010000045.1:0-8663 GCA_965370375.1 uncultured Desulfuromonadaceae bacterium | reverse complement strand
TATCGGGAAATGCTCGGTGTCGGTTCGTCTACGGAGCGCAAACGTCTTTTTTGATTAACGTCCATTCGAACAACCCGGATGGAAACTAATAAACTATCAGTCCAACCTGTCAATTGTGTTATACTTTTAACACAATTGGTTGCCTCAAACGGGAGGCGGCTACAGACAGTCAGGAGGTTTGTTTTATGCAAATTTCTGTTACTTTTCGGCACATGGAAGTAAGTAACTCAATTCGTGACTATGCCGAGGAGAAGTTATCCAGGGTAAAGAAGTATGTTGATGAGCCGATCGATGCCCAGGTTGTTTTATCTGTTGCCAAAAAAATTCGCCATAAGGCGGAAGTAATGTTGCAGGCAAAAGGTATGACAATCAAGGGATCTGAAGAGACTGGCGATATGTACGCAGCAATCGATAATGTAGTTGATAAGATTGAGCGCCAACTGAAAAGATACCGGGAAAAACTCAAGGCGCACAAGCCGTTGACCGGTAAAGAGAGAAAAGTCAAAAAAACGATATTTACTGCTGAAAGTATCGATGCCGGTCATGATGAGCCTGAAATCATCCGTTCGGACAGTTTTTTTGTTAAGCCTCTTGCTGTCGAGGAAGCAGTTATGCAGATGGACCTTTTACATAAAGAGTTCCTTGTGTTCACTGACGCTTCTTCTGAAGAGGTTAATGTCGTTTATCGTCGTAAGGACGGAAACTATGGACTTATAGTTCCGCATGTGTAAACTAATCTGACGACAGGTGGCGGGAGACGCGTTCCCGCCACCTTTTTATTGCCCCGTTTGTTTTAAGAAAGTTCTCCCGCTATGAAAATTGTAGACTTGCTCTCTCCTGAAGCTGTTGTTGCTGACATGAAGTCGACTGATAAATTCGCCGCCTTGGCTGAGTTGACTGATTCGATTGTCGCTATTCAGGATGGATTGGATCGTGATGAAGTGTTGAGGGTTCTGCATGAACGTGAACGACTCGGCAGTACCGGTATTGGTGATGGTGTTGCAATCCCGCATGGCAAGCTGAAAAATCTTGACCAACTGCTTCTGGCCTTCGGTTGCAGCAAAGCCGGTATTACGTTTGATTCGATGGATGGGAAACCGGCTCACCTGTTCTTTCTGCTGCTTGCTCCTGAGGAGTCCGTAGGGATTCATCTCAAAACACTGGCCCGCATATCCAAGTTGCTGAAAAGTGCTGCTGTTCGGGAGTCTCTGCTTAATGCTTCCGGGTGTGATGATCTGTTTCAGATTATTACCGAAGAAGAGAACAAACTTTAATTCAGTGAGGCACAATGGCCGGTTTGAGTATTCAGGAACTTCTCGGTGAAAAAGAAGCTGGTCTAAATCTCGAATTGCTCGCCGGGCAATCCGGCATAAAAAATCTAATCAATGTTCCCCGGATTCAGAAGCCAGGGCTTGCTTTGGCTGGCTACACACCGAGTCTTCATGCAGACCGGGTTCAGGTTCTCGGTTCAACCGAACTGACCTATCTTAACCAACTACCTCAGCAAGATGTTGAAATTAATATCCGAAAATTATGCAACACTCCGATCTGCTGCCTGATTATCACCAAAGGGCAGGAGCCACCAGAGTTGTTGCTTGAAGCGGTTGAGGTCAAGGGAATTCCCCTTTTACGAACGCACCACCAAAGCTCAACCTTTATCTCCCTGATTACTCAATTTCTCGAAGAACGACTCCTCCCTGCAAAAACTTTACATGGCGTTCTGGTCGATGTTCTCGGTGTTGGTGTGTTGTTGACCGGCAAAAGCGGCATTGGCAAAAGTGAATGTGCGCTTGATCTGATCTTGCGTGGGCACCGACTTGTGGCAGATGATGTAGTCAAGGCAAGATTGAAGTTGCCGGCGGTTATTTTCGGTGAAGGTAGCGATCTGCTACATTACCATATGGAAATCCGTGGTCTCGGTATTCTGAATATTAAGCATTTGTTTGGTGTCGCAGCTATTCGTGAACGCAAGAAACTTGATCTGATTATCGAGTTGGTAGCGTGGGATGCAGAGGAAAACTATGATCGGTTAGGGCTGGATGATCAAACGCTTGACGTTCTTGGTGTAAATATCCCATTGTTGAAGATACCGGTCAGCCCCGGGCGTAATGTTACGTCGGTTGTAGAGGTTGCAGCTCGAAATCAATTATTGAAGGAGATGGGCTACCATAGTGCCGTTGAATTTCAGGACCGTCTTGAGCAAAGGATGGCTGAAACCGCACATTTGCATGCGCATGAGATTATCGGGGACAATCTTGAATGATGTCAATGCGACTGGTGATCATAACCGGTTTGTCCGGCTCCGGGAAAAGTACTGCCGTCAGGGCTTTGGAGGATGAAGGCTTTTTTGTAGTCGACAACCTGCCGATAACGCTTTTGCCGCAACTTCTTGATATTCTTGTGGCGGATCAACCAACATATAAAGATATTGCAGTCGTTTTTGATGTGCGTAATCGTGATTTTTTAGCAGCAGGTGAAGAGGTTCTGCAGGATATTGAAGCGTCCGGGTTTTCGCCTGAAATTATTTTTCTTGATGCCGATGACCACGTGATCCAGCGGCGTTACTCTGAAACCAGGCGTCTGCATCCGGTATCGCCGACAGCTGATATAGCAAGTGGCATCAAGCAGGAACGAGATTACCTTACATTTTTACGACGTAGCGCAAAGAGCATTATGGATACATCTCAACTGACTCCACACCAGTTGCGCTCGCAGGTTGTTGCTATTGTCCGGGGTGATCAGACAGAGAATATTCTGTCGATCCAGTTGCAGTCTTTCGGTTTTCACTTCGGGATACCAACCGAATCTGATCTAGTGATGGATGCCCGTTTTTTATCAAATCCGCATTTTGTGCCGGAACTGCAACCGTTGAGTGGTCGAGATGAGGCGGTTGCACAATTTGTGTTGAAACAGTCGGCCAGTCTGGACTTCTTGACCCATTTCAGGAAATTACTCGCTTTTCTGATTCCGCAATACAGGCAGGAAGGCAAGAACTATCTGACTATTTCAGTCGGCTGTACCGGTGGACGCCACCGGAGTGTTGCAATTGTTGAAGAGCTGTCCCGACTGCTCCCGGTTGATGGGGTGGTGGTCAGGACCGTACACAGAGATGTTGATCGGAGTGAAACATGAAGGGACTCATCGTCGCTGCTCATGCGAACATGGCAGAAGAATTATTGCGAGCTTGTGAATTAATCATCGGCCCGTTGCCACGGTCTCGTGCTATTTCAGTCCGGCGTGAAGATAATATTGATGAAATCCGCAAACTGTACGCAGAGGCAATAGCAGAGGTCGGTGCCGATGATGCCGGGGTATTGATTATGACTGATATGCTGGGTGGTACTCCGGCCAATATAGGTATGTCATTCCTAGAACCGGGTCGGGTTGATCTTTTAACCGGTGTCAGTTTGCCGATGCTTTTGAAGTTTTTCAACAGCAAGGAAGCGCTTACCCTGATCGAACTTGCAGAAATGTTGAAGGCTTATGGCCAACAGGGAATTCATCTGGCAAGTGAGCTTTTGAAACGTCAGGAATGATATGAGCATTGTTCTGGCAAGAATAGATAATCGTCTGATCCACGGACAGGTACTTGAATCCTGGATACCGACCCTACGGGCCAACTGTATCATCGTTGCCAATGATGAGGTGGCTCAAGCTGTTATGCAAAAAATTCTTATGCAAGCGGCTGTCCCACGCGGGATCAGGGTGATTATTGAAACCGTGGATGCTGTTGCTCAGCTTTTTAAAACGAATGAACTGGATAGTTCCAGGGTGTTACTTCTGTTTGCCACAGCCAGCGATGCCCACAGGGCTATGGAGTCTGGCGTCCCGTTGCAAAAGTTAAATCTTGGGAACATGCATGCTGGTTCAGGGAAGTTGCAATGTAGTTGCACAATATTTCTTGATCCGGAAGATGTTAAATATCTGCAGGAAATAGATTCGCATGGTATTCGCATTACCTCACAGTGTGTTCCTACAGAACGTGCAGTTGAATGGACGAAAATGCTGATGAAGACGGTGAAGGACTGAGATGCCTTTTTTTAGCATGCTATTGACCAGTATCGTCGCAGTTCTCTGCGGTCTTGATCGGACAGCGGCTTTTCAGCTTATGTTATCCCGGCCGATAGTTGCTGGCCCTTTAACCGGTCTGGTGTTAGGTGAACCGTTGATCGGGTTGCAGACAGGCATGCTGGTGGAATTGCTCTGGTTGGGACGATTACCGGTTGGGGCAACAATCCCCCCTGATGATACCCAGATCGCTATTGGTGGGACTTTTCTTGCGGTCGCATTTGCTTCACCTGAATATGCAACTCCAGTGACGATTGTTTTTTGTCTTCTGGTAGCAATGCCGCTAGCCAAGAGTGGCCAATTTTTTGATCGGATGGCCCGTCGGGCCAATAATCATATGGTCAAACGTGTAGAACAAAATGTTTTGACTGGTGATCTGTCATCTATCGATCGATTGCATCTGGTCGGTATTGGTCATTTTGCTGTGGCGTCGCTAATGACTTTTGTCGTCGTTACTGGACTTGGCAGCATAGTTTGTCTGGTCTCAATGCCGTATTTCATGTCAATACTGGTGGTGCCGGTAAACTGGCTGCAATTGGCCTTTATTCTGGTTGGTGCATCGATGATTTTGGCGTCGATTAATGTTAGCAGGGCAACGACACTGTTTGGTGCATCGTTTGCCAGTTCTGTATTAATGCTCTGGTTACTTTGAGGCTGGTTGTGGCTGAAGTTTCTCGATTAGTGCTGCTTAAATCATTTTTTCGGCTGTTCCTGTTACAGGCCAGTTGGAATTTTGAGCGGATGCAGAATGTTGGTGTCCTGTTTGTTATTGGACCATCTTTACGGGTTTTGTATCGCGATAAAGAGTTACAGGAGGCTTACCAACGACATTTAGCGTATTTCAACACACACCCGTATATGGCGGCTCCGATTCTGGGTGCGACTATTGCTCTGGAGGAGAAAAGAGCTTCAGGCTTGGACGGAGTATTCAGTGTTGATGATTTTAAACGGATGGCGATGGCACCATATGCGGCGATCGGCGATGCATTTTTTTGGGGCGGTGTTCGTCCCTTAGCCGCCTGCCTGGCACTTTTCTTTGCCATTAAAGAATCCCTCTGGGCGCCGGTGGTTTTCCTGTTGTTGTTCAATCTGCCGCATCTTTGGACCCGGCTTTTCGGTTTTATTCGTGGCTATCAGATGGGGATCAGTGTCATCGAGGTATTACAACGCTACCGGTTGCCGGATGTAGCAATTCGTTTAAAGGAAGGGATGGTTGTCTTACTCGGGGGGTTATGTGCTTATCTGACTGTCAGCGTCTGTCGCACTGAACAGGTGACAGTCAGCTGGGGGTTCACAGCACTGCCTGTGGTATTTTTGTTGGTTTTCCTGGCGCGAAAAGGGGCTTCATCCCTGATGTTGCTTTTGAGCGTTGTTGTTTTTCTGATCATATTCTTTCAGGTTGTGCAATGGTCGTAACAAAAGAACTTTCGATTATTAATCGTCTCGGACTGCATGCCAGAGCTGCGGCGCAGCTGGTAAAAACGGCGAATCAGTTTTCTTCCGAGGTCACGATTGAGAAGGAAGACGAACAGGTGAATGCCAAAAGTATTATGGGTATCCTTATGCTGGCCGCTGCATGTGGCTCATCTGTTACTGTGACGACCGACGGGGAAGACGCAGAAGCAGCTATGGCATCGATTGAGGAGCTGATAAAGGATGGTTTCGGTGAAGACTGACATTCCACAGGACACGATCCTCGTCGGGATCGGGACCTCACCAGGCATTGCGATTGGCGAATCTTTTTCTCTGCATCGTGCCCGTATGACTGCCGTGACCGTGCCGATTCACCCGGATGAGGTACAAAAAGAAGTTGAATCGTTCCGCAATGCTATCCAGGAAGCTAAAGATCAGCTGATCGAAGTTCGTGATGGCGTCACCGATCAGCGTCTACTTGATCACCTTTATATCATTGATACCCATCTGTTGATTCTTGAAGACGCTTCTTTGGTTGAAGAGACGATTAAAATCATAGAACGTGACCTGATCAATGCTGCAGCGGCATTACAACAAACAATCCAGCAATTCCAGGAAATTTTTGATGGCATTGAAGATGAATATCTGCGTGAGCGGCGTTCTGATGTTGATGCGGTCGGTGATCGTATTCAATATAATCTGGCAGGAGAAGTCCGGCAGTCTCTGACGGATATTGATCGTAAAGTTATTGTTGTTGCACACGATCTGTCGCCGGCAGATACCTTACAAATTGACCGAAATAAGATCATCGGCTTTGTAACAGACGTCGGTGGCAGGACCTCACACACCTCAATTCTGGCCCGTTCACTGGGTGTCCCGGCAATAGTTGGCCTTGAGTCTGCAACTTCACTTGTGCCACGTGGTGTACCGGTGATAGTTGACGGAACCAACGGCAACCTTATCCTGAACCCGTCGGATGCGACTTTTCAGGAGTATCTGGAGAAGAAACAAGATTACGAGTATCAGAACCGATCGCTGCTTGCTTATTGCGAATTACCTGCAGTCAGCAAAGATGGCTTCAAAGTCAAACTGAACAGCAATATCGAAATGCCGCATGATGTTGAAATATCCCGGGAACAAGGGGCTGAAGGAATTGGTCTGTTACGCAGCGAGTTCCTGTTTATGGGCCGTACTTCTCCACCTGATGAAGAGGAACAATATAAATTTTATCGTTCGGTAATAGAAGAAATGAGACCGATGCCGGTAACGATTCGAACGCTTGATGTCGGTGGTGACAAGTTTGTCCCTGAAATCAATCTGACAGATGAAGCTAATCCGGTGATGGGTTTACGGGCGATCCGTTTTTCTCTGAAGGAACGAACCCTGTTCAATATCCAACTTCGGGCAATTTTACGCGCTTCAATACACGGTACGGTGCAAATTATGTTTCCGATGGTGACCGGTGTTGAGGAGACCAGGAGCTGCTTGACCTGCCTGAGTGAAGCGCGGCAACAACTGCACAAAGAGGGCATAGCGGTTGCCGATAAGATTCCGGTTGGCGTTATGATCGAAACGCCATCGGCTGCCCTGGTTGCTGATATGATTGCCAAAGAGGTAGATTATTTTTCAATCGGCACCAATGATCTGGTGCAGTATTGCCTCGCTGTTGATCGTGGCAACGAGCATGTGGCGTACATGTATAATCCTTTACATCCAGCAGTGTTACGTTCTTTGAAAATGATCTGTGATGCGGCCAACGAAGCAGGTATTCCGGTCAGTATGTGTGGTGAAATGGCTGGCGACCCATTTTACACGCCGATTCTGATCGGCTTGGGGATTAATGAGCTTTCCATGAATCCATATGCTATCCCGCGTGTAAAAATGGTCCTCCGTGCCATCAATCAGAAGGATGGTGCCGTACTGATCAATAAGCTGATGTCGCTTGCGACGGTTTCAGACGTGACCCATTACCTGGAGCAGGAGATGGCCAGGCAGATGCCAGAGCTATTTTCTCCTCCCGTAATTTAGATTTCTTGACAAGAATTTATTTTTTTTCTAGGATGCGCTGTTTATAAATTAAACTAGGAGCTACACATTATGGCTATGACCGACTTTTTGTTTACCTCGGAATCTGTTAGTGAAGGACATCCGGACAAGGTTGCCGATCAGATTTCAGATTCTATCCTTGATGCTATCCTGGCTCAGGATCCACATGCCCGGGTTGCTTGTGAAACTCTGGTTACTACCGGCATGGCAATGCTGGCTGGTGAAATTACCACTTCCGCCCGGGTCGATTATCCGGATGTTGTCCGTGAGACGATCAAAGAGATTGGCTATAATGCTGCGTCAATGGGTTTTGATTGGGAAACTTGCGCTGTTCTGGTAGCGTTGGATCGTCAGTCACCGGATATCTATCAGGGTGTCAACTAAGGAGAAGGCCTGCACACCGAGCAAGGGGCTGGTGATCAGGGGTTGATGTTTGGCTACGCCTGCAACGAAACACCTGAGTTGATGCCGATGCCGATTAAGTATGCGCACCGGTTGACCAAGCGCATGGCCGATATCCGCAAGAGCGGCATGGTTTCTTTCCTACGCCCGGATAGCAAGTCGCAAGTCTCAATTGAATATATTAACGACAAGCCGGTACGTGTTGATTCGGTTGTTATTTCAACTCAGCATACTCCGGAGGTCGCTTATGAAACGATCAAGGAAGCGATGATCGAAGAGGTTATTCGTCACGAAATACCGGCCGACCTGCTTGATGAAAAGACCAAGTATTTCATAAACCCGACCGGACGTTTTGTAGTCGGTGGCCCACAGGGTGATTGTGGCTTGACCGGTCGGAAGATCATCGTTGATACCTACGGAGGTCAAGGTTCGCATGGTGGTGGCGCTTTCTCCGGTAAGGATCCGTCGAAGGTTGATCGTAGCGCATCCTACATGGCGCGTTATGTCGCCAAGAATATCGTCGCTGCCGGTCTGGCCGATAAGTGTGAAGTTCAGCTTGCTTACGCCATCGGCGTTGCCGAGCCGGTTTCGGTCATGATCAACGCTTTTGGCACCGGTGTCATCCCCTCAAATGATATTGCCCGGATTGCTCAGGAAGAGTTTGATCTGCGCCCGCGTGCTATCATCGAAACTCTCGACCTCTTGCGTCCGATCTATCTAAAGACGGCCTCATA
>CBDUUF010000044.1:0-8715 GCA_965370375.1 uncultured Desulfuromonadaceae bacterium | reverse complement strand
GGACAACCAGAAAACAATTGACAATATTTTATTGGAGAACCTATAATCCACGCTCTTTATTCGCGGGAATAACTCAGTGGTAGAGTGTCAGCTTCCCAAGCTGAAGGTCGCGGGTTCGAATCCCGTTTCCCGCTCCAGTAAAATCAAGGGCTTAGCCGTTTTCGGTTAAGCCCTTTGTTGGTCGTGTTGTAGTAAGTGTTGTAATAAATACTTCATTTCTTCACTTCATATCATATGCACAAATAACAGGAAATAGTGCTGTCGTCACTTATCGATCCCATTCTGTGAGAATCCAATGCGTTGGAAGATCCCCCAGTTTGCAAACCTAAAACAGCTTCTTGTCATTTTGAATGCTAATTCCTTGTTAAATATCGTGACCCTCGGTGATGTGAGGTTTAGGTTTGACAAGTGCAGTTGCTTGAGGTAGAAGAAGCTGGAGTTTGCCTGTTATTAGAATGTGTTCAAATTTCGTTAGTGATTGCCGACAAGCAATTCTCCCAGAGAGAAAGGATATTTGCAATGTTCGAGAAGGTACAAATTGCTCCCCCCGATCCGATTCTCGGCTTGACCGAGTTGTTCAAAGCGGACCCCAACCCTGACAAGATAAATCTCTCCGTTGGCGTTTATCAAGATTCCACGGGAAAGACGCCGGTTCTGGGTACTGTGAAAAAGGCTGAAAAACTGATCCTTGAGCAGGAAAGCTCCAAAGGCTACCTGCCAATGACCGGTGATCCGACATACTGCGCGCAGGTCCAGGAGTTACTGTTCGGTGAAGGTCACGAAATCATCACCACCAAACGTGCCGCAACCGCTCAATGTCCAGGTGGTACGGGGGCACTGCGGGTTGCCGGTGACTATCTGCACACCGTGCACCCTGAGGCAAAGCTATGGCTGAGTAACCCGACCTGGGCCAACCACAACACCATTTTTGCCGCAGCTGGTCTGACCTGTGAAAAGTACGACTATCGCGACCCTGCTACCAACGGACTTGATTTCGACGCCATGTGCGCTTCAATCAAAAAGATTCCGCAGGGGGATGTGATCCTTCTGCATGGTTGCTGTCACAATCCAACCGGCATCGATCCCACCGTTGAACAGTGGGCTCTGATCGGCGATCTGCTGTCTGAACAAGGTGTGTTGCCTCTCGTTGATTTTGCTTATCAAGGCTTGGCAGACGGCGTTGAAGAGGACCGTGCCGGTTTGCTGGAGTTAACCAAAAAAGTAAAGCAGATGCTGGTTTGTTCGAGCTTCTCGAAAAACTTCGGCCTTTACCGTGAAAGAACCGGAGCTCTGACTGTCGTTGCTGATAATAATGAGCAGGCCGCAACTGTCATGAGCCAAGTCAAGCTGAGAATCCGCTACAACTATTCAAATCCGCCCTCGCATGGCGGCCAGATCGTTGCAACCGTGCTGGGTGATAAGGTGTTAAAGGCTCAGTGGAATGAAGAGGTCGCTGACATCCGTAACCGAATCAACGAGATGCGCCATCTGTTCGTCAAGACTCTCAAAGAGAAGGGCGTTGAGCAAGATTTCTCGTCGATCATTGATCAGCGCGGTATGTTCAGCTTCTCCGGTCTGACCAAGGAACAGGTTGATCAGCTGCGTGAGAAATACTCCATCTATATCGTCGGCTCTGGCCGAATCAATGTCGCTGGGATGACGCCTGACAATATGGATCGCCTCTGCGAAGCTATTAAGTCTGTTCTTTGATTGTCTCGTATAATTGATTTGTAGCGCCTGACGTAATTCTGCGTCAGGCGCTTTTTACATTCTGACTCAGTTGATAATCTTGACCTCTTTCATTTTCACATATACCCAAGCTGAAGATCGCGGGTTCTAATTCCGTTTCCAGCTCCAACAAAGCAAACCCGGTGCCAGACGGCGCCGGTTTTTTTATTCGGTTATTCCCTCGATTGTTGTGTCACGGGGATGCGCGTGGTAGTCTTTACACGATAAATTTTACTGGAGAAACAACCATGACAAGCAGAGCTATTTCTTGCCCATATTGTCGTAATGAGACCAAGTGGGATGATAATCCACACCGGCCGTTCTGTTCTGAGCGCTGTCGTCTGATTGATCTGGGCAACTGGGCGGATGGCAGTTACCAAATTCCGACTGTCTCCGCTGAATCAATAGACAATGTTATTCCGTTTCCTCAGGCTAATCCTGAAGAGGAGCAATGAAATGTATCATTTAACAATCCTTACCGATTTTGCTGCAGCGCACAACCTGATTAACTATCAGGGCGATTGCGAGAATCTGCATGGGCATAATTGGAAAGTTGAAGTTCGTGTGGCGGCCCGGGAGTTGAATAATGCCGGCCTCGCTGTTGATTTTAAAATCCTGAAACGTGAAACCAAAGAACTTTTGGCGCGGCTCGACCATAAGTACCTGAATGATCTGCCGATGTTTAAAGGGCTCAGCCCATCCTCGGAGCATATCGCCAAATACCTTTTTGAAGAACTTGGCCGGTTACTTAACAGTAATAATGTCACTGTCGATTGTGTAACAGTCTGGGAATCGGATAGAGCCTGTGCCAGCTACTCAGCCGACTGACGCCTCTCTGGTTGAAATATTCTCTTCGATTCAAGGGGAAGGGCCACTGGTCGGCTTTCGACAGGTGTTTATCCGGCTTTCCGGTTGTAATCTCGATTGTATTTATTGCGATACAGACTTCAAGCCGTCTGCCGTTTGCAAAGTAGAAATCCAACCTGGAACTGGACAGATCGAATCGTGGGATAATCCTGTCAGCCTGGAGCGTGTCGTCGGCTTTATTGAGCAGTTTAAAAACCGGTATCCGGGCTTACATCATTCGATTAGCCTGACCGGTGGCGAACCACTCGCCTCAATAGACATATTGACAAACTGGATACCGCAATTAAAACGTGTTTTGCCGATTCATCTTGAAACCAACGGTACACTGGTTAAAGAGCTGGCTCAAGTTGTTACGGACATAGACTTTATTTCGATGGATTTTAAACTGGAGACAGTTTGCGGAACGGCAACACCGTGGGATGATCACCGCAACTTCTTGCGAATGGCGGGAGCGAAGCTGCTCTGTGCAAAGCTTGTTGTGTCGGATTCCAGTACTATCGAAGAGGTGGAACGTGCGGCCGGTATTATGCACGAGTGTGCATCTTCTGCAAGTTTGATCCTGCAACCGGTAACCGCCACAGAACAGACGGTCAGCGCGCAACACCTTTTCAGACTACAAGCAGCTGCGGCCAGTAAATTTCCTTCTGTACGTATTATTCCTCAAACGCATCGTTGGCTTAATTTACTTTGAAAAGTAAACAATCAGTCGATCGCTGCGTTCAACTGCTTCAATAGCTCCTGTAAATCAACCTTGTGCACACCCGCGCCATGTTCCAGGTCCTCATATGCGGCGATTGAGCAGATGTTGCACTCCAGCCCGAACTCCTTGAATACCTTAATCGTTTCAGGGTGCTGGTGGATGATTTCTTCAATTTTCATATCTTGTTTAATCATATCTGCAACCTCCGGTTATTTACCAAATTTGCGCTGAAGGGCTGTTTTGACCACAGGTGGAACAAACTCGTCTATATTGCCCTGATATGAAGCTACTTCTTTGACAATAGAGGAGCTAAGGTAGCCGTAAGGGACGGCTGTCATCATAAACAGTGTTTCGACTTCTGGCTTCACGGTATGGTTCATTTGTGCCAACTGGAATTCATACTCAAAGTCCGAGACCGCACGTAGCCCACGCAATATAACCTGCGCCTTCTGGCTGGCTACATAATCGACCAGTAATCCATTAAAGGAATCAACCCGTAAGCGTTTGTTGTGGCCCAGAGCTTCCCGGATCATTTCAATCCGTTCATCGATGCTGAATAATGATGTTTTACCGGAATTTTGGGCGACGGCGACAATCAATTCGTCAAAGTTGTTAAGTCCACGAGTCATAATATCCAGATGTCCGTTAGTGATCGGGTCAAATGATCCGGGGTAGACGGCGATACGTTTATTCATTAAGAAAAGTCTCCATGCTCGTACAGACTGATTGAGGTCGAACCATATTTGCGCCGATCGACTTGCACCAGCGACGCTACTGTATCGGGTAGTGGTGTCGTGTGGGCAGTCTCGACACAAATCACACCGGCCGACTTTAATAAATTTTGCTCGGCCAGACTGAGTAAAACTTCTGCAATATCCTGCTGGTTATACGGTGGATCCATGAAAATCAGATCAACCGGTTTCGACTGGGTCGCAATACCTTTTCGTGCCTCAATTTGCATAATAACAGCATTTTCAGAAAGATTGGCCGATACTGCATTTTTTCGGATCAGACCGGCAGCTTCTCTGGCTTGATCAATAAATATTGCTGACTCAGCGCCCCGGCTTAGCGCCTCAAGGCCCATAGCACCGGTTCCGGCAAACAGATCGAGTACAGTTCGACCTTTCAGACTGCCAAGTTTGCTGAGCAAAATACTGAATACGGCTTCACGCACCCGATCTGATGTTGGCCTGATCGCTGAAATTGAAAATTCTGCAAGTTTGCAACCTCTGGCTGTACCACTTATAATGCGCAATCATCACCTTAAAAGTTCAATAATTATAGGTTGTTCATCTAGTTTAAAAATATCATATGGTCTGAATTCAGGTCAAGAATTTAGCGTATAGAAAGTTTGTGACTTAATCTGTCAGTCAAGCAATGGTAGAATAGCGACAAACGAACAAAGTGGAGGACTGTCTATGGAACGACCTGATCTCGCACCGTATGCTGCACTAAGCCAACAATCACGTGGACGTCTTCATCAGGAACCATTCAAGGATGATCGTCCCGCCTTTGAACGTGATCGTGATCGTATCATCCATTGTGCAGCGTTCAGACGTCTTGAATACAAAACCCAGGTATTTATAAATCACGAAGGCGACTATTACCGTACCCGGCTGACGCACTCTCTGGAAGTTGCGCAAATTTCCCGTGGTATAGCCCGCCGCCTGAGTCTAAACGAGGATTTGGCTGAAGCGTTGGCTTTGGCACACGATCTGGGGCATACACCCTTTGGTCATACTGGTGAACACGTTCTGAATGAACTCATGCAGGAGCATGGTGGCTTTGAGCATAATAGACAGTCGCTGCGGATAGTTGATCATCTGGAAGAACGTTATCCAGATTTTAATGGTTTAAACCTTACGTTCGAAACCCGCGAGGGGATCATCAAACACTCCTCTGAGTATGATCGACCGGGCGATAAGTCGGCTGCTGAGTTCTTGCCAAAATTGCAACCGACCATGGAAGCCCAGTTGATAGATCTGGCTGATGAGATCGCCTATAACAATCATGACATCGATGATGGCCTTAAAGCCGGTTACCTGAATCTGGCTGAACTGGAAGAGATCGAGCTCTGGTGTGATGCATCGGCCCTTGTCAAAGGCAAGTTCTCAAATCTCGATGAAGCACGCTATATACGGCAGACCATCAGTCACCTGATCGGTCTTTTGATCGAGGATCTGGTTAATACCACACTGGTGAATATTGACGCCAACCATATCCAAAGCCTTGAGGAAGTTCGTAATCTCGGTCGTAGATGTGTAATGTTCAGCAAAGAAATGGCGCTTAAAAACAAAGGCTTGAAACAGTTTCTCTGGAAAAAGCTTTATACTCACTACAAGGTTGAACGGATGCGGGTTAAATCGACACGGTTTATCCGTTTACTATTTGAAAGCTATGCAGAGAACCCTACATTGCTGCCACACAGCTATCAGGATAAATATGATTCAGAGGGGCAAATGATTGTTATTTGCGACTATATTGCCGGCATGACAGACCGTTATGCCATGAACGAATATAAACGCCTGTTCGAACCGTATGCGAGGGTCTGATTGGAGAATGCGGTCTGACTGTTTTCAGGAGGGGAGGTTTATTTCCGGCTTTTCTCCTCGTCGATACAACAAGAACGTGTTGCCGAGAACCTGCGCAATGCTGGATGTTGTCAAACTAGCCAATTCTTTAGCTGCTTCTTTGCGATCGAGCATGCAGCCTTCCTGTAGTCTGACCTTAATCAGTTCGTGCTTCGCCAAAGCCTCGTCAGTTGCTCGAACCACTTGTTCACTTAGCGCATCTTTGCCAAGCATTATGACCGGTTGCAGGTGGTGTCCCAGACCGCGCAAAAAACGGACTTGTTTCCCTTTAAGTTCTAGCATGATAATATTGTAGCTCCTCTAAAAAAACTTGGAAGATTGTCGGTTTTCAAGCCGAACTTAATATATAACTTTTGTTGTGATCCGGCCTTATTTCAAGGGGGAATGCATCATATTGCAGCTGCCAGAGAATGGCAATCAGATAATTTCGGCAAATCTCTACTGAAAGTGTTTTCATGTTACAGCGGTTGACAATCATTTGTGAAAATAGCGTCAGCAATCCGGTCCAAGCTATTGGCGAACACGGATTTTCCTGTTTGATTGAAACCGATAATGGCTCTTTCTTATTTGATACAGGGCAGGGGCGTGGCCTGTTGCACAACGCCGACTTGCTGGAAATCCCCCTCAATAAGCTAAAAGGGATCATATTAAGCCATGGCCACTTTGATCATACCGGTGGCTTACAGCAAGCGTTAAGCCACACTGGTTCCGTGCCTGTCTATGGTCATCCGGGTCTGTTCAAAGAGCGTTTCTGGGTTGGGAAATTTGAACAGCGTCCGAACGGGATGCCATTTAACAGGGATGAACTGGAAAAGCAGGGGGCATGCTTTGATCTGTCAGCCGATTTTCGGGAGCTGTCACCTGGATTATGGTTGAGCGGTGAAATTCCACGACGTTCCGCCTGTGAAAAAGTCGATCCGGCCCTGCAATTCAAAGACGAATCAGGCACGTTGCAGCTCGATCAAATTGACGATGATTGTTCAGTGGTGATTGAATCTGAAAAGGGACTTGTGGTTCTGCTCGGTTGCGCCCATGCCGGGTTGGCCAATATTCTGCACCATGTCAGCGCTTCCATGCAGTCTGAGCAGATTTACGCTGTGCTTGGCGGGACGCATCTCGCCCCGGCAAGTGACGAACAATTCACTCAGGCGATCGCGGTGTTGAAACAATATAATGTGCAGAAAATTGGCGTTGGCCATTGCACCGGTCAACGCAGAGGCGCAGAGCTGTATGGACATTTCCCTGATAAAGTGTTTTTTCTCTCTGTCGGATCAGTCTTGACGGTCTGACCTGTAGAAAAGTGAGACTTATGACACCAATAGTATATTTTTTACATGGACGTGACAGTAGTCCGCAGAGCCTGAAAATTAAGCACCTGTCGGTTATTGCAAAGCAATACGGCTGGAAGGTTGTTGCGCCGGACTTTTCTTCAACCAAGGATCCGGATGAACGCGTCAGGATGTTTCTCGATCTTGCGCAACAAGACTGTGCAAAAAGTCTAATTGTCGGCTCGAGTATGGGCGGCTATGTGGCGTTGGTTGCGTCTGCAACGCTTAAACCAGCCGCCTTGCTACTGCTTGCGCCAGCGGTAAAGTTAGAAGGTTATCGCGAGTTAAATCCGGAGCCTGTCGCCGGAGAGACCACAATTGTTCATGGCTGGGATGATGAATTGATTGATCCGGCAGCGGTGTTTGATTTTGCCGGTTCACATCGGGCCACCCTGCATATGCTGCAGGATGAGCACGTTTTGCAACAATCTATCCCGTTTATCAAAACAGTTTTCACTGACATACTGCAACGCTGTAGTCCAGTATCCCGACAATCTAGACTTGTGGCTGCCTTGTAAAAAAAAGGCCGGTCGAAATGACCGGCCTGATTACTGATATTTTATCCGACGCCAACGTCGTCGGGGTGCAAAGACGCAATCAAGGTCTTTTGTTGAGTTGTCATGCTGATAAATAGCCTGGCGATCATGTCATGCATGATAATGGTCTTTTTGTTGTTGGTGTTCTGTAAGAAGTCCTTGATAACCTTTTTGAGCGTCAGGTCGCCTGAGACTTCAACCAGAATGTCAATTTCATCACCTTTGCTGATCAGATCAACCGGGTTTGTCGTGGCAAAGATACCATTCTCCTTGGCAATCTTCATCCCTTCTGCGGCTTCATTCAGGTCAGCTACGCCAACAATGTTGATGTAAGAGTATTTGATCATCTCTTTAAGTAGTGGGGTGCCGGTTCGACCAGCACCAATCAAGGCGATATTAATTGTGTCAGACATGTTCTGCTCCTTTCAAAAATGGAATTTTATCTGCAATATATTTCATGCATCCTAGCAATCTGATCGGAAAATATCAATAATATTGAACAACAAGGAAGGTTGAGTAATATGGATGAAAATATTATCAAGGCAGATGATGGTTGTTTTGTTTGCGGCTCTAAAAATCCGATCGGCTTACAGGTTCAGTTTTCTGTCGATTCTGTCAACAATCGAGCAAACGCAAGCATTACAATCGGCAGCAACTTCCAGGGGTGGCAGGGGGTCGTACATGGTGGTATCATTGCTACATTGCTCGATGAAACGGCTATCTATGCCTGCCGTGCTCTTTCATCTCGGGCAGTGACTGCGGGTATGAGCGTCAAATACAAGCATCCGGTCCGGGTCGATTGCCCGTTGACGCTCCAGTCTGAGGTTGTTTCGGTTAAGCGTCGGATAGTCGTGGTCAATTCGCGGTTGATTTTTGAGTCAACAATAATGGCCGAAGCCGAAGTTAAAGTTATGTTACTGAAGAACGAGACGGTTTAAAGGAGTTATTATGGTTTCAAATCAACT
>CBDUUF010000043.1:0-8983 GCA_965370375.1 uncultured Desulfuromonadaceae bacterium | reverse complement strand
ATCGGTGGCGACCGTGAGCAGGTCGAAGCGTTGGCCCGGGAGGTTAATGGCCACTTCTTCCCGCTGCGTGGTGTCACAACCGTTCACTGTGAAGTCACCGGACCGGTGGCAAAAGCCTACCGCGATCTGCACCTCTTCCCGGTGACTGCACCGGAGGGGATCACCTACTACAGCTGCGCCTTGGGTGAAAGCTACCCGGTGACCACGCAGAGTGCCGCCGATGTCATCCTCGGTCAGGCGCTTAAGACCATCGACTACACCAAAGTGATCGAGCAGGCTTACGCCGACGGTGTACGAATCTTCCTCGAAATGGGTCCGGGCAATTCCTGCAGTCGAATGATCGGCAGCATCCTCGACGGTAAACCGCATATGACCAGAGCCGCCTGTTTCCCCGGTCAGAAACCGACATCGCTGATTCTGCGCCTGCTCGCCAACTGCCTGGCGGAACGTATCCCGGTCGATCTGTCGGCACTCTATCCGGCGACTATGACGATTGCTGAAAAGCCTTCGGGGATACGTATTCAAACCACCATCGGCGGAGTGTTATTCAGTCCGGCGCCCCTGCCGGAGCAACAACCTGCCGTGGCCGAACCGGCAACAGCTCCAGTTTCAGCACCGCCGCAAAACAGAGAACGCGAAGCTATCCTCGCTGTCGCAACGGCGCAGACCGGCACAACAGCCACTGCCGATCCGCTGGTGGCACAGCTGGCGGCGACGGCGACACTGAACGCCGAAGCCCATGCTCAATATCTGCAATTTGCCGAGACTATGGAGCAGACCCTCACCGAAAACATCAATCTGCAGATGGCGTTATTGCAGCAGTTGGCAGCAAATGGTGAACCGATTCCAAAGCTTGAGCCGTTGCTGACCGAGGGACTGGCTCCACAGGTGCCTGTCCCGCTCCAGCCTCTTAATGGGGACAGTCCCCATATGGGGACAGTCCCTGAACCGCAGGCGCCGATGTTCGACCGTGAGATGTGCATGGAATTTGCCATCGGCTCGATCGCCAAGATGCTTGGTCCGGAGTTCACGGAAGTCGACAGCTACCCGACCCGGGTCCGGCTCCCGGATGAGCCGCTGATGCTGGTTGACCGCATCATGACCGTCGAAGGCGAGCCACGCTCGATGACCCACGGCCGGGTGGTAACCGAACACGATGTCACCGCCGATCGCTGGTATCTCGATGGCGGTCGCATGCCGACCTGTATCGCCGTCGAGGCCGGTCAGGCCGACCTGTTTCTCTCCGGCTACCTCGGGATCGATTTTATCAGCAAAGGCAAAGCGGTCTACCGACTGCTCGATGCGGTGGTCACCTTTCACCGCAGCCTGCCGGTACCGGGTGATGTGATCCGCTACGATATCAAGATAGAGGAGTTCTTCCGTCAGGACCAGACCTACCTGTTCCGCTTCAACTTCGAAGGGACCGTCAACGGTGAGCCGCTGCTGTCGATGCAGAACGGTATCGCCGGTTTCTTCAGCGAGCAGGAATTGGCGGCCGGACAGGGGATCATCCACACCAAGCTCGACCTGATGCCACAGACCGGCATCAAGCCGGACGACTGGCGGGAGCTGGTTCCATTGTCGGTTGAGGCCTACGATGCCACGCAGGTTGGCGCTATATATGCCGGCGATCTCGGCGCGGCGTTCGGAGAACGCTTTGCCGACCTGAAGCTGAGCAAACCGTACACCCTGCCGGGCGGCTACCTGAAACTGGTTGACCGGGTGATCGAACTCGACCCGACTGGCGGCCGTTACGGTCTCGGCCAGATTCGCGCCGAGATGGACATCAGTCCCGACGACTGGTTCCTAACCTGTCATTTCTGCGACGACAACGTCATGCCCGGCACCCTGATGTACGAGTGCTGCATGCACACCCTACGCATCTACCTGTTGCGCATGGGCTGGATCGGCGAAGCTGGGGACACCTGGTGTGAGCCGATCCCGGGCGTCAACAGCGGCCTGAAATGCCGGGGTCAGGTTCTCGATACGACCAAAACCGTAACCTACCAGGTGAGCATCAAGGAGCTCGGCTACGGACCGGAACCGTTTGCGATTGTTGATGCGCTGATGTTTGCCGATGGCAAGCCGATAGTCGAGATTCCCGACATGTCGATTCGCCTGGCCGGCTTGACCCGTGCGAAGGTCGAAGGTTTATGGACCGGGACTGTCCCACCTATTTCCGTTTCTCAGGGGACTGTCCCTCCTGTTTCCGTAGCAAGTGGGACAGTCCCGTTAACTGCCGGGACAGTCCCTGAGGTGCTGTACGATTACGACAAGATTCTGGCTTATTCGACCGGCAATCCTTCCGAAGCGTTCGGCGAGCCGTACAAGATCTTTGATCAGCAGCGCAAGATCGCGCGCCTGCCCGGTCCGCCGTTCCAGTTCCTCGACCGGATCACCGCGGTAAGCGGCGAACCGTTCAAACTGGTCGAAGGGGCGACGGTCGAAGCGGAGTATGACGTGCCGGCTGATGCCTGGTACTTTCAGTCTGGCCGCCAACCGGAAATGCCATTCAGTATTTTACTTGAGACCGGCCTGCAACCGTGTGGTTGGCTGGCAGCTTATCTTGGCTCGGCACTGACCAGCGAGACTGATCTGAAGTTCCGCAACCTCGACGGCAATGCCGTACAACATCGTGCGGTCACCCCGGAATCCGGAACGCTCACAACCAAAGTCAAGATCACCCGCATCGCCAACAGCGGCGGTATGATTATCCAGAGCTACGATTTTGCCATCAGCGATCAGCACGGGCCGATCTACACCGGTGACACTGTATTCGGTTTTTTCTCGGCCGAGTCGCTGGCTCAGCAGGTCGGAGTGCGCGAAGCGGTCCCTTACCAGCCGAGCGCGGCAGAAATTGCCCGATCCGAACAGTTCGACTATCCGACCGCGGCACCCTTCCCGCAGCGCAAGCTACGGATGATTGACCGCATTGAACTGTTCGTTGCAGACGGTGGCCCGGAAGGGCTTGGCTTCATCCGTGGCAGCAAAATTGTCGATCCGGACGAGTGGTTCTTCAAGGCGCATTTCTATCAGGATCCGGTCTGCCCCGGCTCACTCGGTCTTGAATCGTTCCTGCAACTGCTCAAAGTCGTGGCAATGAAACGCTGGGGAGTCGCTGCCGACAGTCTGTTCGAAACGATAACCCGCGGTGAACAGCATAAATGGAACTATCGTGGCCAGATCATCCCGAGTAACAAGCAGGTGCTAGTCGAAGCGTCGATTACGGCGGTCGATGATGCGAAAAAACAACTCCGGGCAAACGGCTACCTGTCGGTCGATGGCAAGGTCATTTACCAGATGCATGACTTTACAATAAATTTGAACTTAAAAACATTGTGATGGCTAAGTTAAAATTTCGTCCTGCAAGGCGGAGTGTTTTTTTCAGGGTCGAAGGCATACACAAGTATGGCAAGATCCTGAAAAAACGCTACAACGCAGCAGGGCGGACTTTTTACGACGCCAAGGACTTGCCTGACTGACCATCAGCAGGTAGTATGTGCGGAATCTGGGCTTAACTTTAAAGGGTGTTATAAATGAAGTACTCACGAGTCTATATTGAATCGGTCGGCTACGAACTTGCACCGATTGTCGTCACCTCGACTGAGCTGGAAAACCGGTTAAAGCCGATGTACGACACCCTGCATATTGCGCCCGGACAGCTCGAAGCGTTGACCGGGATCCGGGAACGCCGCTGGTGGAAGCCGAACACTCCGGTTTCCGTAGGCGCGATCGCTGCCGCAAAAAAAGCCTTGCTCGAACGGAACATCACCGCGGCTGATATCGGTGCAGTGGTCTATGCCGGGGTCTGCCGTGAGCATTTCGAGCCGGCCACCGCCTGCCAGGTCGCCTCGGCCCTCGGCGTGCAGGGGAATGCGGCGATTTACGACACCTCGAATGCCTGTCTCGGCGTACTCAACGGCGTGCTAGATATCGCCAACCGGATCGAACTCGGTCAAATCAGAGCCGGGCTGGTGGTCGCCTGCGAAAGTTCTCGCGAAATCAATGAGATCATGATCAAGCAGATGCTCGACAACCCGACCATGGAAACCTTCAGCCAGTCGCTGGCAACCCTGACTGGCGGGTCCGGTGCCGCCGCCGTCCTGCTCACCGATGGCTCCTTTTCCCCTTCGCGCCGACCCCGGCTGCTCGGTGGCGTCAACCTGGCTGAACCGCAGCACCATGCCCTGTGTCGCTGGGGTATCAAGTCGGATGACCCGGAGCATCATGTCCCCTACATGCAGACCGATGCAGTCGCAGTAATGAAGCACGGGGTCGAGCTCGGCACAAGAACCTGGGATGCTTTTCTCAAGGAACTCGACCTGAGCACTGACAAGATCAACAAGGTCATCTGTCACCAGGTCGGCGAAGCCCATCAGAAACTTATCCTGCAATCTATCGGTATTGGTCCGGAAAAGGATTTTTCCACCTACGAGTTCCTCGGCAATATGGGGACGGTCTCGCTACCGATCACCGCCGCTATCGCCAAGGAACGTGATAATCTCCTGCCCGGCGATATCGTCGGGTTCCTCGGTATCGGCAGCGGCCTAAACTGTCTAATGCTCGGCATTCAATGGTAATGGCGTCGTAAATATTCCGCCCTCCTGCGTTGCCGCTAATTTTCAAGACTTCGACATACGATGTATGTCTTCACCCTTGAAAATCAACGATGCCTTGGGGGACGAAATATTTACTTAGCCATCTCGGATTTTAAAAATATGAGTTCTAAGTTTTCAGTGAGTATATAAATGAGTGACCTTTTTCCGTTTCAAAAAAACTTCATGGATCAGAACGGCCTGCAATACCACTACCTCGACGAAGGTCAGGGTGACCCGGTGGTCATGGTGCATGGCAACCCGAGCTGGTCATTTTACTATCGCAACCTGGCCAAGGTATTGCGTGATAAATACCGGGTCATCGTTCCCGACCATATCGGCTGTGGCCTTTCGGAAAAGCCGGGTGAGGCAGATTACTCTTTCACCCTGAAGCAACGGGTCGATGACCTTGAAGCGCTGCTTGAACACCTCGAGCTGCGTGAACGGATCACCCTGGTACTACACGACTGGGGCGGCATGATCGGCATGGCGTACGCTGCACGACATCCGGAACGGATCGCCCGTCTGGTAATTCTCAACACCGCGGCCTTCCACCTGCCGAGCAGTAAACCGTTACCGTGGGCATTGAAGGTCTGTCGCGATACGGCCTTCGGCGCATTCCTGGTCAAGCGTTTGAATATGTTTGCCATAGCCGCCTCGTTTGTCGGCTGTAAACGCAATCCGATGTCGGCAAAGATGCGCGCCGCCTACTGTGCACCGTACAATTCAGCCAAAAACCGGCTTGCCACTCTGAAGTTTGTGCAGGATATCCCACTCCAGCCGGGTGATTCGGGCTACGACATCATCAGCGAGATTGAAGCCGGTCTGGAAAGTTTTGCCAAGCTGCCGATGACCATCTGCTGGGGCCTGCAGGATTTTGTGTTTGACGAGCATTTTCTCAAGGAGTGGCAACGCCGCTTTCCGAATGCAGAGGTCCACAGCTTTGACGATTGCGGCCACTACATTCTCGAAGACGCTGCGGACGAAGTGATCCCGATTATTGAGCAATTCCTCAGCGGCCACCCGATTGACCAACCGACCAACGGACATGTAAAATGAGCCAGGCAGAATCTGCCAACGTCGCGGCCCACTTGCCGAAAATGGCGCAACTCCAGCCGGACACTCCGGCAATTTTCATTCCCCGGGGCCACGGCAAACAACAAACCCGCTACGTTAAGTACACTTTTGCCGAGCTCAATCGAGAGAGCAGTCGCATGGCGCGAGCTCTCGAATCGATCGGCATCAAGCGCGGCGTACGCACCGTGCTGATGGTTCCGCCCGGCTTCGAATTCTTTGCCCTGACCTTCGCCCTGTTTAAAATCGGCGCCGTACCGGTACTGGTCGATCCGGGCATGGGGGTCAAGAATTTGAAGACCTGCCTGGCCGAAGCCGAACCACTGGCATTTATCGGCATCCCGAAAGCGCACCTGGCCCGGTTGCTGCTCGGCTGGGGCAAGCCGACCGTCAAGACAGTGCTGACCGTCGGCCCGCGCCTGTTCTGGGGCGGTTCAACCCTTAAAAAACTTTTGGCGACCGTTGCCGCCGATGCCGACTACGCAACAGCACAAACCGCTGCCGACGAGACAGCGGCCATTCTGTTCACCAGCGGTAGCACCGGGGTGCCGAAGGGGGCAGTCTACAGCCACGGCAACTTCTCCGCCCAGGTCGATCTGCTGCGCCAGGTTTATGATATTCGCCCCGGTGAAATTGATCTGCCGACGTTTCCACTGTTCGCCCTGTTTGCACCGGCCCTCGGCATGACCTCGGTAGTACCGGAGATGGACTTTACCCGTCCGGCCGACGTCGATCCGGGCAAAATTATCGCCGCCATTGAGAAATTTAAGATCACCACCATGTTCGGTTCACCGGCCCTGATCAACCGGGTCGGCCGTTATGGGGAAATGCACGGGACCAAGCTGCCGAGTCTAAAACGGGCCATTTCCGCCGGTGCGCCAGTACCGGCGACGGTGCTGAAGCGGTTCACCAACATGCTCTCGGCCGAAGCCCAGGTTTTCACTCCCTACGGTGCCACCGAAGCGTTACCGGTCTGCTCCATCGGCAGCAGTGAGATCCTCAGTGAAACCTGTCAGGCTACTGACCAGGGTCACGGCGTCTGTGTCGGCAAGCCGGTACCGGGAGTAGAATTGGCAATCATTGCCATCTCCGATGCTCCGATCGACCAATGGGACGCGAATCTGAAAATTGCTGATGGCGAGATTGGTGAGATTGTCGTTAAGGGGCCACAGGTGACGCAGAGCTATTTCAACCGCTCTGAATCGACTCTCCTCGGCAAAATTTCCGATCCGGATGATGGCAGTTTTTATCACCGGATGGGTGACCTCGGTTACCGCGACGATCAGGGGCGCATCTGGTTCTGCGGCCGCAAGGCCCACCGGGTGGTGACAACTGAAACCACCCTCTTTACCATTCCGTGTGAGGCGATCTTTAATACACATCAAGATGTGTTCCGCACTGCGCTGGTCGGGGTCGGTACACCGGGGCAGCAGCGTCCGGTGCTCTGCGTGGAGTTGGAAAAAGGGACTGACACCTCCGACCTTGACCGGATCCACCGACAACTGCTGGCGATCGGTGTTGAGCACCCGATCACCCGCAGCATCAAAACCTGTCTATTTCATCCGGCTTTTCCGGTCGACATTCGACACAATGCCAAGATTTTTCGCGAAAAGCTGGCCGTCTGGGCCGGGGAGAAACTGCCATGAAAGCATTGGTTACCGGTGGCGGCGGCTTCCTCGGCAAAGCGATCGTCAAGCTGCTGCTTGAACGTGGTGACGAGGTCCGTTCATTCTCGCGCAATGAGCATCCGGCTCTCTCCGCACTCGGGGTTGAGCATTGTCGCGGCGAACTGAGTGACGCCGCTGCGGTCCAGCGCGCTGCCGCAGGGTGCGATATTGTCTTTCATGTCGCAGCCAAAGCCGGGGTCTGGGGTCCGTACGATGAATTTTATCGGGCCAATGTCCTCGGCACCAGGCACGTCATCGACGCCTGCCGCATGCACGGCATCAAACGGCTGGTACATACCAGCTCACCGAGCGTTGTTTTCGATGGCACCGACATGGAAGGGGTCGATGAATCTGTCCCTTATCCTGACCATTATGTGGCGTTCTATCCGCAGACCAAAGCCGAAGCCGAGCAGTTGGTGTTACAGGCGAATGACGAGCAACTGGCCACGGTCGCCCTGCGTCCGCACCTTATCTGGGGGCCGGAAGATAATCATCTGGTGCCAAGGATTTTAGACCGCGGCGCCAAAGGTGCCCTGCGCCGAATCGGCAGACGTGACTGCCTGGCCGACACCATCTATATTGACAATGCCGCCCAAGCGCACCTGCAAGCAGCCGACCGGCTCGACATCGGCTCACCCGTCGCCGGCAAGGCCTATTTTCTCTCCCAAGGTGAACCACTGCCTCTCTGGGACATCGTTGATCGGATCCTCGACGCTGGCGGCATTGCGCCGGTCTCCGGCACCATCTCGCCAAAACTCGCCTACTGCATCGGCTGGATAATGGAAAAGGTCTACGGCACATTCGGCATCAAGAGCGAACCACGCATGACCCGGTTTGTCGCCAAGGAACTCTCAACCGCGCACTGGTTCGATATCAGTGCTGCCCAACGTGATTTCGATTATACTCCTGGTGTGTCATTCGATGAGGGTATGCTCCGCCTCAAAGCTTGGCTCGCCGAGCAAAAAAATCGTTCTTAACCCCAACTGTACTACAGGTATTTATACATGAGTCCTTCATCAGGCCTCTGGTCTCCCGTGCCAGAAAATATAAAGCTCTCAAACGAGCAGGTTCATCTCTGGCGGTTTCGTCTGGATCTTTCTCCAACCGAAATGGTCAAGATGAAGCACCTGTTGTCTGACGATGAACGCAGTCGCGCTGATCGACTGATCGATCCTTTGAAGGCCAACCAATTTATAGTTGCACGGGGCCGACTCCGGCAGATACTGGCACAATATCTCGATCTCATGCCGCACCGCATCAGGTTCAACTATGGTGAGCATGGCAAACCGAGCCTGCCAGATACTACCGATCAAAAGCTTGCCTTCAATCTCTCGCACGCCGGTCATTGGGGTGTGCTGGCTGTAACAAAAGGGACAGATATCGGCGTTGATATTGAAATCATCGACAAAAAAATTGACTATAAAAAAATAGCTGCTGATTTCTTCTCTACAATCGAAATAGAGCAACTTGAGCAGTACCCGCCCAAGCGGAGCCGTCGCGCCTTTTATCGAATCTGGACTCGCAAAGAGGCAAGTTTAAAAATGGCCGGTTCTGGCTTTTCTTCACCTCAGTTGAATGACCAAAACCGTGAGGGGCAGATCAGGTCATTTATACTCGACCGGGATTACCTGGGGGCTGTTTCCGTGA
>CBDUUF010000042.1:0-9003 GCA_965370375.1 uncultured Desulfuromonadaceae bacterium | reverse complement strand
CAACAAGGTGATACCGGTAGCAAACAGGATACCGAAACCGAGGCTGATCGCCATCGGAATCAAAAACTGCGCCTGCACACTGGTTTCAATAATCATCGGCGACAACCCGAAAAAAGTGGTCAGGGAGGTCAGGATAATCGGTCGAAAACGCCGGGTCGCCGCCTCAACCAGGCTGTCGTGTGAATCGAGGCCGTTGCGGCGATTACGGTTGGTGCGATCGATCAATAACAAAGAATCGTTAACCACCACCCCGGTCAAAGCGACCAGCCCGAACATACTGAGCAGGCTGAGATTATAACCCATAATCAGATGACCGAGAACCGCGCCGACTATGCCGAACGGAATTGCCGCCATAATCAGTAACGGCTGGCTGTAGCTGCGAAACGGAATAGCCAGCAACACGAAAATAATCACCAGCGCCAGCTTGAAACCTTCAAGCATGCTGCCAAGCGAATCACGCCGTTCACGTAACTCGCCCTCCATGTCATATTCGAGGCCCGGATAATCATGTGAAATTTCAAGCAGCAGCCCGGCCTTGAGTTCATCGATAATTTCCTGGGCGTTATTGACCTGACTATCTACCCTGGCGGTAACATTGATCACCCGCTTGCGATCGGTCCGGTTGATCGACGAGAAGCCTCGGCCTTCCTGCACCTCGGCCGCCCTGAGCAGCGGCATTTCACCACCGCTGGGGGTTCGTACCAGCATCGACTCGAGACTGGCCAGGAACCGCCGATCTGCTGCCGGATAGCGTACTATAACCTTAACCTCGTTGCGTCCCCGTTGCAGACGCAGCGCTTCCGCCCCGTAAAATGCAGCCCGCACCTGGCGCGCCAGATCGGCTTCGGTCAAGCCGAGACTCCTGCCGGCATCACTCAACTTCAGGCTCAGTTCACGCTTCCCCTTGGCATAGGTGTCCTCGATGTCGCTGACCCCAGGATATTCACCGAGCGTCGTGCGCAAGCGCTCGGCTGCCAATTCGAGCACGGCGAAGTCATCATGCGCTAACTGCACATCGATATTGGCACCCATCCGTACCAGATTGGAACTGAAGGTCAAGGAACGCACACCCGGATGCTCACCAATTTTTTCCTGCCAGACCCGCCGGATTTCAGCGGTTGATACGTCACGATGCTCGCTACGGGTCAACAACAACGCAACGCTGCCGAGATGCGATGCAGCCGAACCGGCGCCACCGGCCGGACCACCAGCGGCAGCGGTCGCACCGTCGAGTGCATAGACGCCGCGCAACACCGTACTGCCGTCAGTCGCTTTTTGGTCAAATTCCGCAACTACGGCCCGGGCCGCCGCATCAACTGCACGCACCACCTGTGAGGTTTCCTCGACCGGAGTGCCAATATCCATCTGCACCGTCGCCGTAATCCGGTCACCCTCAACCTCCGGCATGAAGGTGAACTTGATCACACCACCACGAACCAGACCAACAGTCAGCACCAGGGCGGCAATGCCGAACGCGACACTGACATAGCGGTTGTGCAGATTAAGTTCAAGCAGACGCAGGAAAGGTCCGTTGACAAAACGATCCAGATTACTGCCGAAACGTTTGCGGTTGCGGTCGATAACCCCCAGCAACCCTTGTAATTCTTCCTCGCGTTTTTTGCTATGCGCCAGATGCGCCGGCAAAATCAACAGGCACTCAACCAGGGAGATCACCACCAGCGCAATGACAATGGCCGGAATAACCTGAATGAATTTACCCATCATCCCGTCAACATAAAGCAGCGGCATAAATGCGGCAACGGTAGTCAGAATCGCAAAAGTGACCGGTGTAGCAACCTCCATCGCACCATCGATGGCAGCTTCAAGGAAGGTTTTACCCCGCTGACGATGCTCAAAAATATTTTCACCGACAACAATCGCATCATCAACCACGATCCCCAGCGCAAGAATAAAGGCGAACAGGGAAATCATGTTGATTGAAACACCCATCCACGGCATCAGGAACAGGGTGCCGAAAAATGAGATCGGAATCCCGAGCATGACCCACAATGCCAGGCGGAGTTCGAGAAACAGACCGAGAATGATGATCACCAGCATCAGACCGAGGATCGCATTCTTCGTCAGCAGATCCATCCGCCCTTCAAAAATCTCGGAGGTATTGTTCCATGTCGCTATCCTGATCGCTTCCGGCAACTCCAGTTGTTTTGCCTCGGCAAAGGCTATGACCGTATCGGCGATCTCGATCGGCTTCTGGTCACCAATACGATAGATTTTAAGCATCGCCGCCGGCTGACCGTTATACCGCCCGGCTTCATCCGTCTCTTCAAAGGTATCGCGAACCTCGCCAATATCGCCAAGCACCACGTTGGTCCCATCCGGCATCGATAGCACAACAAGCTCAGCGTATTCATCGGCCCAGTAGCGGCGTTCCTTGGTCCGAACCAGGATCTGTTCGCCTTCAGTGCGGATGGTGCCGCCGGGCAGATCCAGTGATCCGGCCCGGATGCGCTGTGCGACCTGATCCAGAGTTAGATTATAACGCCGCAGGCTCGACTGGGGAATCTCGACCGCGATCTCGAACGGTCGGACACCAGACAGGTCAACCTGGGTTATATTCGGCAGCGCCAGCAGTTCGTCGCGAAGTGTCTCGGCCTGTTCACGCAGGGTTCGCTCCGGGATGTTGCCGTAAACCACCAGCGAAATTACTTCACGCCGGCGCAACATCTTGCTCACCACCGCTTTTTCAGCGTCTTCAGGAAAGGTCGTGATACGGTCGACTTCACTCCGAACATCTTGCAGGACCTCATCAACATCAGACTCCGGATAGACCTCGGCGGTAGCCACACCCACCCCTTCGCTGGCCGAGGTCTTCAGTTGTTTGATCCCGTCAAGACCACTCAGACTCTCTTCCAGCTTGAGCAGGATCCCCTCCTCAACCTCTTCCGGGCCGGCACCGGGATAGACCACAGTCACCTGGATACGGTCAAGATCGATCTCGGGGAAGACCTCCTGAGTGATCTCGGGCGCCTTCAGCAAGCCACCGATAATCAGCACCGCCATCAACAGGTTGGCGGCGACATGGTTTTGCGTCATCCAGCGAATAGCACCGTTCATTGCGCTGTCCCCTCACCGACAACCCGCAGTTTCATCCCGTCGACAACGCCACTCAGGGTGGTCAATACGACCCTGTCCCCGGTTTCAAGGCCTGAGCCGATTACTACCTGTTCACGTGCCAGTCGCGCAACTTCTACCGAACGGATGTGCAGCACACCGGCACTGTCAGCGACCCAGACCGTCCGGTTGTCACGCAGCGCGCGCCGCGGCACTACCACCATATCCTGTAAAACCGGACCGACAAACTCGACATCGACAAACATACCGACTTCAAGATACGGTGGTCGGGCATTCTTCTCGTGCAGACGATAAGGATCCATCACCTTAACCGCCACTTGCAGCATCCGGCCACGCGAATCAACCTCACCCAACGCCCGATCGAGCATGCCCGGCCAGATCTTTTTATTATTGCCATAACGCAAGGCGACCGTAGCACTGCTCCCGTCTGAACTACGTTGGGTCGGAATAGTCAGCCAAGGCAAATCTTCCAGCGGCACCGAGACAATAACTTCTGCCGAACGTGAACCGGTGAGCGTCGCCAGCTTGATGCCTGAGCGGACAAACTGGCCGACATCGACCTGTTCACTGCGGATACGGACGTCATACGGCGCAACGATCGTTGTCCGGCGCAGGCTAAGACGCGCCTGCTCGAACGCAGCTCTGGCCGAAGCAATATTAGCCTTGGCATTTTTCATCTGCGGCTCGTACAGGGTGAGCGGATTCGCTTCCTCTCCCTGCGTCTGCAACCCGAGACGATCCCATTCAAGCCGGGCGATTGCGGCCTGACTCTCGGTGGTCGCCAATTCAACCTCAGCCCGGGCCAGAGCGGCTTCCGCCTGTTCAACAATCAACCGGTAATCGGTCTTTTCAATCTGGATCAGCAGATCGCCCTTACGGAAGAAAGTACCGGAGGCGAAACCCTTGCCGAGAGCGACAACCTTGCCACTTACCTGTGGCTCAAGACTGATTTGCTGACGCGCCTCGACCGTTCCGGATGCCCGGACCATAAGTGGATACTCCTGAGATACGACCTTAAACACCTCGACCAGAGCACCAAGCTGCATCTGCGGTTGTTTCGGCGGCGCTTTTTTACTTATAACCATCACGGCAGCCATTGCCATGGCAACGCTAATGATCACCAGCGGGAGGAGAATCTTTTTCGCGGTCGATTTATTGCTCATCATATCTGATCCTTATTCAGGCTATTCAGTTCTTGTTCAATTTCGGGCATCGGCCATTCGCCACCGAGGGCACGGGCCAGACTGATCCGGTCAGACAACATTTGGCGTCGGGCAGCGATCAGGCGTTCCTTAATCTGAAAATGGAACACCTGGGCGGTGACCACCTGCAGATACTCACTGAGACCATAGCGGTAACGCTCTAAAGAGGTCCGGAGCGAATCGGCGGCGGCGGCCTCGGCAGCAGTCAAATAGATAATGCGCCGTTCGATATTGTAATTACGCGCCAACGCGTCTTCAACTTCCTGAAAAGCGACCAGCACCGTCTGCCGATAGCGAGCCAGACTTTCAGCGACCACTGCCTGTTGTCGGTCGACCTCAGCCCGACGGCGACCGCCGTCGATCACCGGCATGGTCAGTCCGGCGGCCAGGTTCCAGAATTCACCGCTGATAGTCGGCACCGAAAAAGTATTGCGACTGGTGCCGTAGCTGCCGAGCAGATTGATCGAAGGAAAACGCTCGGCAATCGCCACCGCCACCCGCTCGTCATTCGCCTGCACTCTTAACATGGCCGCACGCAGGTCGGGCCGCCTGGTCAGCAGTTCGCTCGGCAGTCCATTCGGGAAGGCTTCGGGCGGAGAAGGGAGTTCGATCAACTGACCGGCAACCTCTTCTCCCGGATAGCGCCCGACCAGAACCGCCAGCGCGTGTTCGGCCAGACTCAAAACCGTTTGGGTTGCTTCGCGGCTGGCTTGGGCACTGGCCAAATTCTGCCGTGCCTGATAAAGATCAACCGTCGGCACCAATCCATTACGATAGCGCAGTTCGACCATCTCCAGCGAATTGGTGAAAGCGGCGATACTCTGCTCAGCCAGTTGCAATTGCGAGCGTTGCTCAATCAACAGAAAATAAGCGTCAGCCACCCGGGCGGCCAGGCTCAGTTGCAATGCCCTGAGTTCCTGCTGTGCCGCCTGATAATCAAAATCGGCACCACGGCTTCGGGCCGCATTTTTCCCCCACAAATCAAGTTCAAATGCTGCCGCTACGGACAGAGAAGAGTCCTGACCGTCCACATCGCCAAAAGCCCCCGGCTGACTCCCGGTACGTGTATTACCGGCAACAGCCAATGTCGGGTACCGGGCAGCGCTCGCCGTACGAAGTAGCGCTTCGGATTGTTGCAAACGGGCCAGAGCCTGTTCCAGGTCAAGGTTAGCCAGTAACGCTTCTTCAATCAGCCGGTTCAGATCGATATCACCAAACCGCTCCCACCAGTAGCCAACCACGATATTGTCTCGCGCCACGTCGCTCGCCTCTACATAGCTATCGGGCAGATCATGCGCGTGTTCTATTGCGATGCGGGTGTGTGGGCTGCACGCGGCAAGCAGGGTCAGGCTGATCAGGCTATAGATCACTATCCTTATCACTTCGCTTCCGTTCCAGCCGTGACAAAGGTCATCAGCTCTGCAATAATTAAATCGACATCGACATCCTGATCCATCTGTTGCAGAAAACCATCATCCTTGCCGAGCAAACGCATAGTATGGCTGGTCGCGCCGATGACAAATTGCAGGCGAAAGAAGACCGTCTTCGGATCGACCTCCGGCATCGCCTCACACAACAGCGCTGACCATTGCTTGAACAGGGGAAGAATGTACTGAAAAAATATAGTGCGCACCGTCGCATCAGCATCGCTCATCGACCGACCAACCAGAGCGCTGAAATGAGTAGCACCAGGCTGCTCACAACAGAAACGGACAGTCGGCACAACAAACGCCTTGATAACATCAGAACATCGCGGCCGTCTGTTTTCTGCTGCCGCTTGTTGCTGCACAGCTATCAAAGCGTCAGAACGAATCACATTCAGTGGGATCAAGCGACGTTTGAGAACTTCTTCAAGTAAGGATTCTTTTGAGCCGAAGTGATAGTTAACAGCGGCCAGATTGACTTTTGCCTCGCCCGTAATTGCCCGCATTGAGGTGTTATGAAAGCCGTTCTGGGCAAAAAGTTTTTCCGCTGCATCGAGGATGCGTTCGGCGGTATCCGATTGACTCATATAGCTTCTCCGTTCAGCTTATTCATACAAACGATTTAAACAGTTGTTTTAATATAAAGTCAAGTGAAGAATCGATCGAATTTGCCATAACGAACCGTGCATGATAAAAATGCGGAATAATATCCTGTTATGCAATATTGGAGGAAGCCATGTCCAGCCCGCACCAAAGCAGTCGTATCCTGATTTCACTCGCAGCCTTCGTTGTAGTTGTCGCCGGGATGCGTGCTGCTGAACCGCTCCTGACCCCGTTTCTCCTGTCGGCCCTGATCGCCATGATTTGCACCCCACCGCTGTTCTGGCTGCAACAGAAAAAAGTTCCGACCGGCCTGGCCGTACTGATAGTTGTTACCGGCATCATGGTCACCGGCCTGCTGCTCGGCACTTTTGTCGGCTCATCGCTAAACGACTTTGCTAAAGCGGCACCGACTTATCAGGCTAGCCTGAAAGAGTCGACTGCCAACCTGTTTGTCTGGCTCAACAGCTTCGGTATCGACACCTCAAGCCAGATTCTATTCGAGTACTTCGACCCGGCCAAAGCGATGCAGATGATCGCCGCCAGCCTCAAGCAACTCGGTGGCGTTTTGACCAACACCTTCCTGATCCTGCTGACCGTGGTTTTTATCCTGCTGGAAGCCTCCGGCTTCCCGGCCAAACTGCGCGCCGCACTTGGCGACCCGGAGAGCAGTCTCCCGCGTTTTGCCGAAATCAGTGACAATGTGAAAAGCTATCTGTCGATCAAAACTGTTTTCAGCCTGATTACCGGAGTTCTGGTTACAGTCTGGCTGTTTTTTCTCGGCGTCGATTTTCCCCTGCTTTGGGGGCTGGTCGCCTTCCTGCTTAACTACGTGCCGAACATCGGCTCGATCATCGCTTCAGTTCCGGCCGTGCTGCTCGCCTTTGTTCAATTTGGCCTGAGCCGGGCGCTGCTGGCTGCCGCCGGCTACGTCGCCATCAACATCGTCCTTGGCTCAATCCTCGAGCCCCGCTTCATGGGTCGCGGTCTCGGCCTCTCGACCCTGGTAGTTTTTATATCTCTCGTCTTCTGGGGCTGGGTCCTCGGTCCGATCGGCATGCTACTGTCAGTGCTGCTGACCATGATTGTCAAAATTGCTCTTGAAAGCCGCGAAGAAACCCGCTGGCTCGGAATATTGCTCGGCTCGCATGTTGCAGAAACTCTGCCGGCCGCAACAGATGATAAATAGTCTGGACCTTGACGACAGGTAAATATCTGGCTAACTTCAAGTCATGATACAAACTGTTTAGCCATCCGCTTTTTCGGGAGAAACAGTCATGGAAGAAAAAAGAGACTATCATCGGGTACCATTCAAATGTCATTCGCAGGTTACTGTCGTCGATCGCTGTTATACCTGTGAGCTTATCGACATCTCCTTGCGTGGTGTCCTGCTCGAAATTGCCCCTGATGATACAATCGGCCTCGGCTCACTCTGTCAGATTGACATCGCTTTTGCCAGTTGTGACATTCACCTGCAATTTGACGCCAAGCTGGTGCATAAAGAAGAGAGTCATTACGGCTTCCGGATCGAATCACTTGAAATCGACAGTCTGACCCATCTCCGTCGTCTGCTCGAACTCAATTACGGCGACGCCGACGAAATTGATCGAGAATTTTTCCACTGGCTACGCAACAATGACTAGAGTGTTCCCCCCGGTTATTATCCTCTGTGAACCGCAAAACCCCGGCAACATCGGCTCAGTTGCCCGGGCCATGGCTAACTTCGGCGCCAGTGATCTGCGGTTGGTTGCTCCCTGTGATTATCTACACCCGGAAGCTAAAAAGTTCGCCGTCGGTGCCGTGCATCTGCTTGAATCGGCA
This sequence comes from uncultured Desulfuromonadaceae bacterium, assembly GCA_965370375.1. GTDB lineage: Bacteria > Desulfobacterota > Desulfuromonadia > Desulfuromonadales > UBA2294 > Kmv16. The sequence goes on along the minus strand of CBDUUF010000042.1, from coordinate 863 downwards.
ACCATCTATCCTGACCTCGCGACCGCCGTCAGCGATCTCGAAATAAGCATCGCCACCACCAGACGCACAGGGCAGCTACGCGGAAATTTGATTGAAAGCACAGAGCTACACGACCGGCTCCTCAGCACTCTCTCCACACAAACCAAACTCGGACTGGTTTTTGGCCGTGAAGACAGCGGGATGACAAGTGACGAGATCGCCCTCTGCTCGCATGTTGCCACCGTATCGACCAGCGACGAACAAGGCTCACTCAACCTGGCCCAGGCGGTGCTGCTGTTTCTATATGAGATAGCCCGACAACCGGGCACTGAAGTTATACAGGACGATTTCAACCGGCCCGCGCAGGGTGAGTTGAATGGCCTGTTTGAACAGATGCACGAAGTATTGGACCGGATCGCTTTTCTGAACCCGAGCCGGCCGGAGTCGACTCTGCACAAACTCAGACAACTTACCTTAAGGGCCAGCCCGGATCGCACCGAGGTCGCACTGCTAAGAGGGGTCTGGAGTCAGCTTTACTCAAGCATCAATGACTGGCGGGGTCGCAGGAAAGGACAAAACTGATATTAACAATGCTTCGAATTCTGAACGGGATTCTTATAACTCAGGGTATTTAGGATTGACCTGAATACGTACCTTGAATCATTAGAAATCAATATAGTACAGCAAATAATACAGTCTCCTTTTAGACATTTCTTGTTGGTGCATGAATAATCGACTACAATAGGCACTATCACACTACCAGTGAATGCTGGGAAGTGTACGCTTGACGATGTAACAAATGAACTGTCGGCAGATCGTGACTTACGGCAAACGATTTCGGCAATAAATTTAGTGTCAGGATTCTGGGAATCATACATGACTGA
>CBDUUF010000041.1:0-9009 GCA_965370375.1 uncultured Desulfuromonadaceae bacterium | reverse complement strand
GATATCTTGAAGATCGAGGAAGCCGATGCTATTGCCGCAATCAAAGAGCTTAATATCGACGGTGTGTTGTTGGTCAATCTGGTCGATTCAGATAAGAATGAAATTTACACACCGGGCATGACTGTTGTCACTTCAACCGGTTACAGCTCAGGTTGGTACGGCTATTATGGTGGCGGCTACCAGACCTATCGCACACCGGGGCGGACCTACAACTATCGTGAAGTGACGGTTGAAACGGTTATTTATAGTTTGGAAAGCGCCAAGCCGGTTTGGCGGGCTTTAACCCGGACAACTGAAGAGAAGAAGTTTGAATTGATCGAATCTTATATCAAAGGGATTCACAAGCCGTTACTGGCGAGTGGATTACTTTAATTCGTAAAGTCTTAGCAGTCGGTTCATGGCAAGTTCGACAGGTTGCTGTGCTCCCATGTAAAGGTCTGGAATGTCGAAGCACTACCATCTTGTGACCTATTCACCGGAAGAGGAGCGCCTCAACCGGATTACCCATGGCCTCGGGTTCTTTGCCAGTTGTGCCGGGCTGGTGTTGTTGATTATTGCTGCAGCGCAAACCGCCGATCCGTATCGAATCGTTAGCGTTTCGATCTTCGGGACTTGTCTGACCCTGTTTTATCTGGTCTCCACACTCTATCACTCTTCACGTACACCACAGATGCGCGGTCTTTTTCGTATCCTTGACCACGTTTTTATCTACATTGTTATTGCGGCTACCTATACACCTTTTGCGCTGGTGACGTTGCGCGGCAACGGTGGTTGGACATTGTTTGGTGTCATCTGGGGGCTTGCTGTAACTGGGGTGTTATATAAGAGCTTCGCTATTCACAAACTGCCATTTATATCGACAGCCCTCTATGTCGCGATGGGTTGGTTGATTGTGTTTAAGATTGAGGTATTACAGACTTTTCTGCCAACCGGGGGGTTGATCTGGCTGGTTGCTGGCGGTGTGACCTATACCCTCGGTGTGGTTTTTTATGCAATCGATAAGATCCCCTGTAATCACGCTATCTGGCATCTGTTTGTTATCGGCGGCAGTGTATGTCATTTCATAGCGATCTATCACTACGTAATATAACCCATAAGGGCTGAACAAGGAAAAGCCCCGGTTTTTAGGCGGGGCTTTTCACGCTTTATATTTGCTCTCTTGTGTCCCCATTGGGAACTTATACCTGGATGACCCAGGTTAGTGCTCTTGTTGCTATGATCCTGCTCCAATGTGGCCCGGCGGCTCAGAGTCTAACATGCAGTCTTTCTCCTTTAGCTTTTTTCGAGTGAGCTTCCACCCGGAAACGAACCGTCATCGCTAACCATAAGTATTCTGCGCGTTTCCTTTTATTATCGTATCTCTGTACGCTTACGCACAAATTATCTATCTATCTGGTTTTGCGAAATATTATCGCTCCGCACATGGAAGTTTGTGTCGTATCGTCCGTTGTTCAAGACGTTTACGACTCAACAAAATAATACCATGCAGCACTCATTTGTAAAGCTCATCCAGAGTTATAATTTAACTATTTCCTTTACCCTTCACCGGCCGCGACTGGTGTTGTGAAAGTATCAGTATTTATCAATCGAGACTGATTTCAACATGCAACTGGTCTGCTACGTCAGACAGACCGGCTTCTATTTTTTCCATATCAGTGCCATAGGGAATCTGGATATGAATATCCATTATATACAACGCTGAACCACTTTCCGGTGATAACTCCACGGTCGATTGTAGATCAGCAATATTAAGGCTGTTACTAGCTAAAAATTGGCTGATTTTGAAAACGATACCGGCCTGATCCAGGCCCTCTACGTGCAGTATGCTGTTGTGCACTCCGCCCTGTTGAACGGTGCGCCGGGATGGTAGTGGGCGGATAAAGGCGGTTATCTCCTTGTCTTTCTCCAACTGCTGGCACTGCTCACGTAATAACTCTTCAATATTGTTCCTGGTAGTCGAGAAGAGCAGGTTGAGGGTGAATTCATCAGCCAGCATCGACATGCTGTTTTCTTCAAGGTTACAACCGTTGTCAAACAGGATTTTTGTGACATCGGCGACAATGCCGGGTCGATCTTTGCCGAATGCGGTCATAATATAGCGTTGTTTCATACTGCCCTCCGATCTGTATGGTTATGAATAAAATTGAGAATAGTAGCTCTGTTAATAGTGTTACTCATATTAGCAGATTGATTCTGCTGTGTCTCACGCAAAGCCATTTCCTCTTTGCTGTCCTTTGTGCTTTCGCGTTTTGATCATTTGTGAAATATTGCAGGTATGGATCCAGTCTGGTTGAATATTTTTACGCTGTTCAGCGATGTTCGTTGTCTCCTTCGCGTGGCATGCTTCTGTCTCGGTGGTCAATTATCGTTGATAGGTGGGTGAGCAGTAGTTTGCACTGTTTTTGAAAGGTTTGTTTAGTGAAATTTGCAACCTATTTTGTGCTGAATCAAGAGATTCTGGTGCGTCGTTTTGCGACTGCGAAACAAGACTCGCGTATTGAGAGTTGTCGGGCGACTCTTGCTGTGCGCGACGGTTCTATCTTTACCTTGAAGCTGTTATCTGCAGACTCGGACATTAAATTTGCTGCCGGTGATTTTATTGAGCTACACTCTGATCGCTTTGAGCTCGGGGTGCGTCTGACCGGCATTTGTCTCGATTGCACTGGCACCCAGCTTCGATTCGAAGCGCATGATGATCTGGAACTATATTACCGCCGGCAATTCTGGCGTATCACCCTGCCGGTCTGGCACGGCATGATTCGGTCTGACCGATCAAAACAGTCGTTATATTCGGTTTGGGAAAAAGCCCAGATCCTTCGTGATGACAATGATCTCGACCCTTCAATCCATGTTGAAATTGTTCGTCAGCCTTTGAATCTTAGTGCTGGCGGGATAAGGATGGAGCTGCAGACCCCGGTTAGTTTGAAGGATAATTGCCTGCTTTACCTTTGTCTGGATGACGGTAAACCGACAGTTTGTGCATTATGTGAAGTAGTCTGGGTGGAGGAGGGTGAGTCCGACAAAACACGTCTTTGTGGCTTGCGCTTTTCCAACCTGTTGGAGGGAGATCTTAAACGAATCGATCGCTATGTCATCGATAATTGCCGTTTTGACCCTTCTGGCAGTGGTGCTCCGATAGAGAAATCACATACAGTCTGAAGGAGGGTGCGTGCTATATATTTCCCTTTTAGTTGTCAGTAGCCTGATTTTTGCCGGAATTGTTCTGTTTAACCGACTGGTCCGCGACCGCAATCTGGCTTTAACGGCCTGGAGCGATATCGATGTGCAGCTTAAGCGGCGCTATGATCTGATTCCGAAGTTGGTTGCAGCGGTTGAGCAGTATGCCCGTTATGAACAATCGACTTTGCAGACTCTGATTGAATTGCGTAGCCAGACAGCCAAAATTGACAACCCGGCAGAGAAGGGACCGCTCGAAAGTGCGATTGGTAGTGGATTGCGCAAATTGATCGCACTGGCCGAGGCGTACCCGGAATTGAAAGCTGACCAGAGTTTCCTGCAATTGCAAAACGATATAAGTGAGGTTGAGGATCATATCCAATATGCCCGCCGTTTTTATAACGGCGCCGTGCGTAACCTAAATACCCGTATTGAAACCTTTCCGGATCTGCTCATTGCCAGGATGTTCAGTTATCAATCACAGCCGTTGTTTGAACTCGACTCCCCGATCGAAAAACATTCCCCGGAGATTTTTACAGCATGAGAGTTTTATCTGTCTTCTTTGTACTGCTTGTTATGGCGCTTCCGGTCGTCGCTGCTGAACGGATTCTTTCGTATCACAGCGATATCGAAGTGTTTGCCGATGGTTCGATGCAGGTGGCAGAGACAATACAGGTTCGAGCAGAAGGAGCTCAGATCAAGCGGGGAATTTATCGCGATTTCCCAACCGACTATCGGGATCGCTTCGGGAACCGGATGCGGGTAGATTTCTCCATTCTTGCGGTCACCAGAGATGGTGCACCTGAGCCGTATCATACCGAGCCGGAAGGGAATGGTGTTCGGGTCTACATCGGCCAGCGAAATGTTCAACTTGATTCCGGTGTCTACAGCTACACTTTGACCTACCGTACGGATCGCCAGTTGGGCTTCTTTGCCGATCACGATGAACTGTACTGGAACGTGACCGGTAATAATTGGGCCTTCCCGATTGATCTGGTCAGTGCAACGGTCACCCTGCCGGTACAGTTCAACGCTAAAGAGTTAGCAGGAGCAGAGGCCTACACCGGTTATGCTGGCGATCAGGGGCGAGACTATGAAGTTTCTGTCGACGACTCAGGACGAACTACGTTTCGGGCTACCAGAGCTTTGAATCAGAAAGAGGGGATGACTATTGCTGTCACTTGGCCGAAGGGGTTTGTTTATGAACCTACAGCCAAAGAAAAGCTCGATTATCTTTTACGTGACAACTTAACCTGGTTGGTAGCAATCTTTGGCCTTGGCTTGTTGGTCGCATATTATCTTCTGATCTGGCGTTTGGTTGGCCGCGATCCGGCTCAGGGCGTGATTTTCCCGCACTATGCGCCGCCACACCAGTTTTCTCCAGCATCAATCCGCTTTATCTACAAGATGGATTACGATCACAAAACCTTTGCGACCGCTCTGGTCAATCTGGCGGTCAAAGGTCTGATCAACATCACTGACACCGATGACACCTACACGCTGCAGCGTACCGACATTGCGCCGACCAATCTGGCTGCAGGTGAGCGGGTGTTACTCAATAAACTGTTTACCACCGGAACAAAGACGTTGGAGCTTAAACAAGGCAACCATGTGCGCATCGGCAAGGCGTTAAAAGCGCACACCGCCTCATTGAAGCGCGACTATGAGAAGAAGTATTTTGTAACAAACACCTGGTGGTTGTTACCAGGGCTGCTGCTTTCGGTGTTGATTTATGCTCTTGTTCTTGCGCAGGTTTCAGAGACCGAGAAACTCGGCATCGGTATCGGGTTGTCAGTCTGGTTGACAGGTTGGACTTTCGGCGTAATCGCGTTGTCAATCAAGGTAGTATCAGCCTGGCGCGGAGTACGCTCACTGTTTACTGTTTTTCCGGCGCTTTTTATTACCGCATTTGCTGCGCCTTTTATTGGTGCCGAAATTTTTGTGATTGGCTTGCTTGGTAAGGAGGTCGCACCGGCTCTGCCAGCGGTGCTGATTGTTGCTCTCAGTGTTAATCTTGTTTTTTATTCATTGCTCAAGGCGCCAACTCTAGCCGGTCGGAAACTACTTGATCGGGTAGAGGGTTTTCGGCTGTACCTGGATGTTGCGGAAAAAGACGAGATGAAACTGCATACGCCGCCGGAGAGAACTCCGGAACTGTTCGAGCGTTTTCTCCCTTATGCTCTCGCCCTCGATGTTGAACAACATTGGTCAGAACGCTTTGCCGAAAATTTCAGACAAATAGGCAGCAGTGGTGAATCTTACAGGCCAAGTTGGTATCACGGCCGGTCCTGGGATAGCAATCGACCTGTGCTATTTGCTGACACGCTTGGCGGGGCACTCAGTTCAGCAGTTGGTTCGTCTGCAACAGCACCGGGCTCTTCCTCCGGGTCTGGCGGCGGTGGTTCTTCCGGCGGTGGTGGTGGTGGCGGTGGCGGTGGTGGTTGGTAGGGAAGAAAACGGTTCAATTTTTAACGACAATCTATTAAATTAAAATGCTATGATTTGTTTTTGTTTAAATATGCATTAATTATATTTGGAGGATTTATGAAAATCGGACTGATAGGAATAGGTAAGATTGCCAACTACCAGATGCAGGCGATCACCCATACTGACGGCGTTTGTCTACTTGACGCACACGACCTTGACCCGACACGCGCCGAGGAACTTCCCGGCAGCGTGCAATTTTACGAAGATTTCAACGTGATGCTGCAGCGCTCTGAAGCCGATGCTTTCATGGTTTCGACTCCTACCTTTACACACTTCGAAATCGCCATGAAGATTATTGAATCAAATCGGGTCGCTATTGTTGAAAAACCGCTTTGCGTTGATCAGGAGCAGATGGATGCCTTGATGACCGCAGCTAATACGCGTAAATTACCGCTCTATACTGCTTTTCACCCAAGTTATGGCCGTGAGGTAGAATGGTGGCGCGAACAGCGTGAGGAGCGAAATTTCGACCTTGGACACTTGATCGGATTTGAATCATGCTTTGCTGACCCGTATTTTCTCGATGGCAACCTGACTCTGGGTGCAGTTGGCAAGGCCGGCGCCTGGATCGATAGCGGCATGAGCAGCCTGAGCATTATGGCTCGTTTGATCGACACGGAAGAAGTTGAGTTGATCGATGGCCGTATGACTAAAATTCCGAGTTTAAACTGTGCCCAGGTTCAGGGGCTGGGGATTTATCGATTCAAGAGTGATGGCCGGGTCGGTTATGGCGTGGTCGATACCAACTGGACTCTTGGTAAGAATTACAAAACCACCAAGCTCTGGTACGAGAATGGTGTGGTTGAGCTTGACCATGCCAAGGAGTATGGTCGCTTGCGTCTGGATGGTCAGGATGAGCTGGTATTCAACCTGGCGACCGACAAGCCGCGACTTGTGAACCACTATTGTGGTGTATTTGCCAATCTGTCTGAGATGTTCAAGCAAGGCGAAGATAATAAAGAACTTTGCGAAGATTTGCATCGGCTGTTGTTCGCTGCAATGTAAAAAACACTCAAAATCAATAGGTTTACTTAATATACTTAAGCTTTTTATGGAGGTTGTCATGCCAACAGCTACTGCACGTCACATTCTGGTCGACAATGAAGAAAAATGTCTACAACTTAAAGCGGCTATCGAAGCCGGAAGCGATTTTGCTGTAGTAGCAAAAGAGAATTCAAATTGTCCTTCCGGTCAAAGTGGCGGCGATCTCGGCTCGTTCGGTCCGGGGCAGATGGTTCCGGAATTCGACACCGCTGTGTTTTCTGGTGATGTAAACACAGTTCTCGGCCCGATTCAAACTCAGTTCGGCTATCACCTGCTGGAGGTTACCAGTCGGACCGATTAATTCTTCAGGTATTAGAAGTTTAAATCTGTCACTGCCAAATTTTGCTGACGTATTCTGTTCGCAACCTGATATTTTTGCCAAACATGGTAATCTTTAAATGAAGTTAAATGTCTAATACTATTATCGACACGGGAGACGCATATGGCAGAGCAAGAGAACAATAATGAAGAACAGCAGGAAATTGGTTTTTATGAAAAGCTCAGTAAGCGGACTGCCGAGCTGCTGCAAGAAGGTAAAAAGACTTTTGATGAAGCCCTGAAAAAAGCTAGCGAAGAATTAAGTGGTGCGGGTGAGTTTTCCAGTGAGCAAGCGGAAAAAGCTAAAAAATGGGTACGCAGAGATTTTGCTCTAATGGGTGAGCATGCCGAAAAAGCGCGTGAATCATTCAAGAAGGCGGTCGAACCGCATCGGGTTACTGCCGGCGCTCAGAGCATGTTTTCGTGGGTGCTGAGCACGACTGCTGAGACTCTTGCTGGCTGGGCAGAGAAAACTGAGAAGCATCTTGAGTACAAGACTGGCGAGGTGACTAGTCCTGGTACTTTGACTTGTAAGGATTGTGGTGCAGAGATGCACTTGAAATCGAATGTAAGGATTCCGCCTTGTCCGAAATGTCATAAGACGTTGTTCAGGAAGTCATACTGATAGAGAAAGGCGCCCCCGAAAAGGGCGCCTTATTTATTGCCAGTGATCTGTTTATTATTTGTATCTGCTGGGCACACAAAAAGCACCTCTATCATGGGGGTGCTTTTTTGTTTTATATTTACAGAGCAAGATCGTCGGGACGCGCCCCGACAAGCGCCTTACTTTTTGTCTAAGCGGCAACAAAAAGTAAGCAAAAAATGCCTTTATCCTGGCGGATGGCATCTCGATCAGCGTAGTGGGGCTGGTTTTAATAACTATCGACAACTTGATCCGGGCCCGTTCCAATGGGGCCCTGTCAGCTGATGGTAACTGGAGTGAAAGGATTTGTCATTTCGAACGCCAGAGAGAAATCTCGATTTAAGTTGTTCAAATGAAAAGAAACAACAAGATCTCTCTCTCTGATCGAGATGACAAACTCTTCAAACCAGAGGGGGCCGAATATATAGTCCCCGCCAAGCAACGTCTCTAGTTAGCTATACAGAGAATCACAAGAAGTAGATCATTTAAGTAATAGAAGTACCCACTGCTGTCGGGCCGAGCCTGTCCGCCGAAGCCTTGGCGGAGGAGGGACCCGACGACTTTGACTTTGATAAATATATAAACTATCTCGTCAACTGCCGATACTTAATCCGATGCGGCTGCTCAGCCGCCGGCCCCAATCGCTTTTTACGATCCTCTTCATATTCACTCCAGTTCCCCTCAAAGAAGGTTGCTTCACTATCACCTTCAAAAGCGAGAATATGCGTAGCGACTCGGTCGAGGAACCAGCGATCATGGCTGATGATGACCGCACAGCCACCAAAGTTCTCCAGTGCTTCTTCGAGGGCGCGCATGGTGTTGACGTCGAGGTCGTTGGTCGGTTCGTCAAGCAGGATGACGTTGGCGCCTTCCTTGAGCATCTTGGCCAGATGGACCCGGTTGCGTTCGCCACCGGAGATCATGCTGACTTTCTTCTGCTGGTCGCTGCCGGAGAAATTAAAGCGGCCTACATAGGCGCGGGAGTTGACCAGCTGGCTGCCCATTTCAATCTGATCCTGGCCACCGGTGATCTCTTCCCAGATTGTCTTGTCAGCATCCAGCTCACGCGACTGATCTACATAGGCAAGCTTTACCGTATCACCAATCCGGAAACTGCCGCTGTTTGGTTGTTCCTGTTCGGTGATCATCTTGAACAGGGTGGTTTTACCGGCACCGTTCGGGCCGATTATGCCGACAATGCCGCCGGGCGGCAGGCTGAAGTTGAGATTTTCGTACAACAGGCGATCACCATAGCCCTTAGTGACGTTCTGGGATTGAATGACAATGTCACCGAGCCGTGGGCCTGGTGGGATATAGAGCTCAAGGTCGCGGGCCTGTTT
>CBDUUF010000040.1:0-9231 GCA_965370375.1 uncultured Desulfuromonadaceae bacterium | reverse complement strand
TTGTCAACTCTCTCGACGTCGATGAAGTTATTCTGGTTCCCGACTATAACCTCGGTCGCTACATCGCCAAACATACTGACAAAATCTGCCATTTCTGGGAGGGGTACTGTCCGACCCATGACCGGTTGACGGTTGCAGATATCCAGCGCGCCAAGCAGGAGCATCCCGATGCCTTGTTCATGGCGCACCCGGAATGTACCCCGGAGATTCTGGAGATGGCCGATCATATCTGTTCGACCAGCGGCATGTACGCCTTTGCCAACGAAAACCCGGCTCAAAAATTCATTATCGGCACCGAAATGGGTATCCTCTACCGGTTGCGCAAGGATAACCCGGAAAAAGAGTTTATTCTGCCGACTTCCGCCCTGATCTGTCCCAACATGAAGCTGACCTCGATTGAGGATGTGCTTAAGAGCCTGCAGACCATGAGCCCGGAGATCACCGTGGCTGAGGATGTCCGCCGCAAGGCGCAAGTGACCCTCGACCGCATGCTGGCAGTGCCGCGCGACTGACTGCAGACAAAATACAACCTTACAGGCGTGCCGTGGCACGCCTGTTTTTTTTGGAAACTGAATGCCTGAAACTGACACTCGCATCGACGCCAGGCACGCCACCTGTCGCTCAATCATCGAAGGGACTCTCGAGCACTCGCGGCTGGAGGTGCATGGTCTGACCGGCAGTGCTGAAGCCCGCCTGCTCGCCGACCTGATCAAGCAGAGCGACCGACCTCTGGCTATTCTGGTTGCCGATCAAAAGCAGGCCCGGCAGCTGCGCACCGATCTCGCTTTCTATTCCAGCCGCCGCAATACGATAGCCCTATTCCCGCACTGGGAAGTTGGCGCCTACGACCCGCTCTCACCACATCCGGAAGTTGAAGCGGAACGCCTCGCCACCCTGTCCGGCCTGCATGAAGGCCGATTCCGGGCCGTCATCATCACCGTTCGCGCGCTGATGCAACGAGTCATGCCGCGTTCGGTGCTCAACGACCTCTGCCTGCGTCTGCAACCGGAGCAGAGCTATGCGCGGCCACAGCTGACCGAGAGTCTGCTCAGCCTCGGCTATCAACCGGTGCCGCTGGTTGAGGATCGTGGCACCTTTTCGTTTCGTGGCGATATTCTCGATATTTTCCCGACCGCCAGCGACGAACCGATCCGCCTCGATTTCTTTGGTGACGAACTGGAACAAATCCGTCCTTTCGACCCCATCAGTCAACGCAGTTCCAGCAAGAGCTATCGTGACATCTTGCTGTTACCGGCCCGGGAGCTGGTTCTGGCCGGTGAGCACCGCCAGACATTCCTCGAACAACTGCGAGAACGCTGCGATGAGCTGAACATGCCACGCACCCGACGCGAGGCGCTGCTCGATGAAATCCGCGAAGGGCTGCTGGCACCGGGCCGTGAATTTCTGCTGCCGCTCAACTATGACCAGCTCTCCACCCTGTTCGACTACCTGCCCGGTTTTCGCTGGGTACTGAGTGCGCCGACCGCCATCGAACAGGCGGCCGACCAGTTCGCTGCCGAGATTCGCGCGGCAGAAAACCGGATGCGTGATACCGAAGCGGTGTTTGTGCCGGCGGCCGAACTGTTTCTGACGCCACAAGAGACATTAAGCCAGATTGACGCTGCACCGCGCATCGATTTGACCCGTCTGCAACTGTTCCACCTCGAAGCCGATTGGCCGCTCTACCGGATTACCACAGAAGGGAATGCCGGCCTGCTCGACGACGCAACCAGCACCGGTGCCGGACTCGACCTGCTCGCCGCAAAAATCACCGCCTGGCAGCAACAGGGCTGGCGTCTGCTGCTGGTCTGCCATCAGACCGGACAGGCTGAACGCTTGCAGGAGATGCTCGAACACCACGAACTCAGCGTCCCGGTCGACCCGGAAATTCGCCTGGCGCAGCTGGAAAAGGGTGCGGCCGCCATCTGTGTCGGCGACCTCAGCAGCGGCTTCCGTCTGCCGGATGAACGCTTGGCGGTGATTACCGAAGAAGAAATTTTCGGTAATCGTGCGCACCGCCGTAGCCGCCGCGAAACCAAGGCGGTGATGTTGCCGTCGCTGGCCCAGTTAAAAGAAGGCGACTTCATCGTCCATACCGATCACGGTGTCGGCCGCTACTGCGGATTGCAGCACCTGCAGACCGGCCGGGTTGAAGGCGACTTCATGTACCTCGAATACGCCGGTGAAGATCGTCTCTATCTGCCGATCGACCGGATCGAGCGGGTGCAAAAATATGTCGGCGCCGAGGGTCATGAACCGAAGCTCGACAAGATGGGTGGCAGCGCCTGGGAAAAAGCGAAGATCAAGGCCCGTTCAGCGGTAGAGGAGATGGCGCGCGACCTGCTGAAAATCCAGGCCAAACGCAAGATGAATAAAGGTTATGCCTACCCGCCGGCCGATAGCGAATTCCATGAGTTCGAGGCCGCCTTCCCGTATGAAGAGACCGACGATCAGCTGACCGCTATCGAGGATGTCCTCGGCGATCTGCAATCCGACAAACCGATGGATCGCCTGGTCTGCGGCGATGTCGGCTACGGCAAGACCGAAGTCGCTATTCGAGCCGCCTACAAGGTAGCCTTGGCTGGCCGTCAGGTCGCCCTGCTGGTGCCGACCACTATCCTGGCGCGCCAGCACCTGGAGACCCTGCGCCAACGCTTCCACGGCACCCCGGTCGAGATCGACATGCTGTCGCGCCTGCGCAGCACTGCCGAGCAGAAACAGGTTCGTGAACGGCTTGCCGCCGGCCAGATCGATATCATTATCGGCACCCACCGCCTGATTCAGCGCGATATCCGGTTCAAGGAGCTCGGCCTGGTGATCATCGATGAAGAACAGCGCTTCGGCGTCACCCATAAAGAAAAACTGAAACGGTTCCGCGCCGAAGTCGACGTGCTGACCATGACCGCCACGCCGATTCCGCGCACCCTGCAGCTTGGCCTGCTCGGTCTGCGCGACCTGTCGGTAATCGACACCCCGCCGGTCGATCGTCTGGCGATCCGGACCTACGTCACCCGTTTCGATGATGAGTTGATCCGGCAGGCGATTCTGCGCGAACTGCAGCGCGGTGGCCAGGTGTTCTTTGTCCATAACCGGGTACAATCGATCGGGGCGATGGCCGAATTCCTCGCGCAGCTGGTGCCCGAAGCCAAGATCGCCGTCGGTCACGGCCAGATGAACGAGCATGAACTGGAACAGGTTATGCTCGACTTCATCGAAGGCAAGAGCAATGTTCTGGTCTGCACCACGATCATCGAAAATGGTATCGACATTCCCCGGGCCAACACCATACTGGTCAACCGGGCCGACCGCTTCGGCCTGGCGCAACTTTACCAGCTCCGCGGCCGGGTAGGGCGCTCAGACCGGCGCGCCTACGCCTATCTGTTGATTCCGGGTGAAGGGGTGCTCAACCACGACGCCCGCGAACGCTTACGGGTCCTGCAGGAGCAGACCGAACTCGGTGCCGGCTTCCGCATCGCCAGCCACGACCTGGAATTGCGCGGCGCCGGCGAGTTACTCGGTGGCAGACAGGCCGGGCAGGTCACTGCCGTCGGCTTCGAGATGTACACCGAACTGCTCGAGGAGACGATCCAGGAGTTGCAAGGGTTGGCAAAAGAAGATCGAATCGATCCGGACCTGCGTCTCGGCGTTTCGGCCTTCCTGCCGGAAACCTACCTGCACGACCCGAACCAGCGTCTGGTCTTTTACCGCCGCCTCGCTTCGGCCGAATCCGACCGGGCGGTGTTTGAGCTGGCGGATGAACTGCGTGACCGCTACGGTGCTCTGCCGGAAGCCGGACTGCTACTGCTGGAGGTCATGAAACTACGCGTGATGCTCAAACAACTCCGGATCGAAGCGGCCGAATATGACGGTCGCCGCCTGGTCTTTGCCTTTCACGCCAGCACCCAGGTCAAGCCGGAGACTATCCTGGCCCGGTTGCAGCAACCGGACGTACCATGCAGTTTCTCTCCCGACTACCGACTATCAATCGATGTCGGCAAACTCGAGGACAAAGCGTTGCTGTTACAGGCCAAAAAAGAATTGCAAGCGTTTCTGCGGATATGCTAGCTTGTCAGCTGCAAACTGCCTGAATCTCAGCTATCAAAAGGGTTTCACTAATGATCCATGCGCCGCTGCGCTATATCCTGTCGCTCTGCCTGCTGTTGTCTCTGCTGACCGCTTGCAGCCGCCAGGAGGAAGTCACCTCACCGACCCTGTTGCGGGTCGATGGCCGCGAACTGAGCCTCGAACAGTTTCGACAGGAATTCTCCCGGTCACAACCGCCCGGCCAGAAGCTGTCGGAAGAGGAGCGTCAGGAGATGGAACGGGCTTTCCTGGCTCAAGTGATCGACCGCGAACTGGCGTTGTCTGAAGCCGACCGGCTCGGCATCGATATTTCACCGGCCGAACTGGAACTTGCGATTCATGAAACCAGCAGTGAGTATCCGGCAGGCACCTTCGAAAATGCCCTGCGCGAGCGTGGCACCAATCTCAAAGACTGGAGCGAAGAGCTACGGCGCAACCTGCTGATGGAAAAGATTATCGCCGAGGCCGTCTACTCCCGGGTATCAGTCAGTGACGATGAAATCAGTGCCTATTTTGCACAGAACAAAGTTGAATTCGACCGTCCGGATCAGGTCCGGGCCCGGCAGATTGTGGTCGCCAACGAAGATGAGGGCCAAAAGGTTCTCGGTCTGCTGCGGCAGGGTGAGCCGTTTGCTGACGTCGCCGGACAATTCTCCATGTCACCCGATGCCGAACAGGGTGGCGATCTCGGGTTCTTTGCCCGCGGTGAGATGCCGGCTGAATTTGACGCCGTGGTTTTCAAACTAACACCGGGGCTACTCAGCGATCTGGTTAAAAGTGAGTACGGCTACCATGTGTTTCTGGTCGAAGAGCGGCGCAAAGCCCATCGCTTGAGTCTCGACGAAGCCAGCGATGACATCCGCCAGCATCTGACCAATGTCAAAGAGGCCAGCGCCTACCTGCAATGGCTGCAGGATCTACGCATACGTGCCAGTATTGAGATGAGCTGGGAACTGCTTTAGTCCTGAAGCAGACACCCGATTGGAAGCTAAATTTATGTTACAACGCACAGTGAAGCAATTTCTTTATGCCGGTATCCTGTTCACCCTTCTGGCCGGTCCGGCCATGGCTGAACTTGTCAGCAAAGTCGCGGCGGTGATCAACGATACCATCATCACCACCTATCAGCTTGACCAGTCTACCGCTGACATGGCAACCCAGAATCCGGACTACGCCCAGCTCGATGCGGCTGCCAGGGAAGCCTTCAAGCTCGAAGTTCTCAACAGCATGATCGAAGAGGAGTTGCTCCAGCAACTGGCCGAGGAACTCGGACTCAGTGTCAGTGACGATGCACTCAATGCGGCGATCGACGATATTCAGCAACAAAACAAGCTGACCCGCTTGCAGCTG
Organism: uncultured Desulfuromonadaceae bacterium; assembly: GCA_965370375.1. GTDB lineage: Bacteria > Desulfobacterota > Desulfuromonadia > Desulfuromonadales > UBA2294 > Kmv16. The sequence continues at coordinate 3,798 of CBDUUF010000040.1, read as the reverse complement.
ATTGCTGCCCTCGAACAACAGGGGATGGCGTTCGACAAATACCGCGACAACATGCGCAAGCAGATCCTGCGCTACAAGCTGATTGGCCAGGAAGTCCAGAGCAAGATCGACGTCACCGGCCAGGAGATCCGCCTCTATTACGAACAGCATATTGAGGACTACCGGAATCCGCCCTATGTCCACCTCAGCCACCTTGCGTTCAACCTGATGGAAGATGCTTCGGCCGGAGAGATTGCGGCAATCCGGGCCAAAGCCGAAAAGTCTCGTAGTCGCCTGCTGATGGGCGACACTGTCGCCGATCTGCTGGTGACCTACAGTGAGGCGAGCGGTGGCGACATGGGCAAGCTCAAGGAAGCCGATCTGGCTACCGCCTTCGTCGACGCCATCACCGGCTTGCAATCAGACGAAGTCAGTGAGATTATCGAAATCCCCGGCAGTCTGTTCCTATTCAAAATGCTGGAGCGCAACGATGGCAACCCGAAACCGCTGGACAGCGTCCGGCCGGAAATCGAACAACTCCTGCTGGAGAAAAACCGCGAAGAGGCGTTCACCAAGTGGCAGAAAGATTTGCGCAAGGATGCCTACATCGATATCCGCATCTGAGCTTTCTCGCAGACAGTTAAAAACCGACGGCCCCTACTATATATAGCAGGGGCCGTTTTACGTTATCGGTTATTGTCCGGATACAAGCGAAAAAAACTATCTGATCAGTAACCTCGAATTCAGTCGTCAAGCTCAGTTTGACCGTTGTCCGTTACGCCCTCTGTTATCCCCAGCAACAGCTCAGATTCTGCAACCGGCATCTTCTCTACATCACGCAGTTTTTTCTCCATCGCCCTGGTCCGCACCCCGGTGTTTTCTATAGTTCTGGATGCCGTCGCCAGTTGGTTTTTGACTTTTTCCAGCACATCACCAAACTTGCCAAATTCCGTCTTAACCGCAGCCAGAACAGTCCAGACTTCACTCGACCGCTTCTCAATCGCCAGGGTTTTGAAGCCCATGCGCAAGCTGCTCAGGGTAGCGGTCAGGGTGGTCGGCCCGGTTACTACCACCCGGTAGTTATGCTGCAACTTCTCGAGCAGGCCGGGTTGGCGCAAGATTTCGGCATACAGCCCTTCAGTCGGCAAAAACAGTATGGCAAAATCGGTGGTATGTGGCGGATCAAGATATTTACTTGAAATTTCCTTGGCTGAAAGTTCAATCGCTCGCACCAGATCTTTTTGTGATTTTTCAACGGCAGCAGCATCAGCTATTTCAGTCGCATCGACCAGCCGCTGGTAATCTTCCTGCGGGAATTTTGAATCAATCGGCAGCCAGACACACGACTGCGGGTCGTCGTCGACCCCGGGCAACTTGATCGCATACTCAACATTAACCTGCGAACCCGGCACTGTTTTTACATTTTTTCCGTATTGATCAGGCGTCAATATCTGCTCTAACAGTGCCCCGAGTTGGACCTCACCCCAGGTGCCACGAGCTTTAACATTGGTCAGGACACGTTTCAGGTCACCAACACCGGTGGCCAGACTCTGCATTTCACCCAGGCCGCGCTGCACAGCTTCCAGCCGCTCACTGACCTGTTTAAACGATTCACCCAGACGCTTTTCCAGCGTACTTTGCAGCTTTTCATCAACCGTCTGCCGCATCTGATCGAGCTTCTTTTCGTTACTCTGCTGCATCAAATTCATCTGGGTTTCAAACGTATGCCGCAGCTTCTCGATTCTGTTCTCATTCGAATCGGTCAGCTCTTTGATCCGTCGTTCAACCGAGACAAAATTCTCCTGCTGGGCTTTACCCATGGTGGCGACGGTATTGACCAGAGAGTCACTCGACGCCTTCTGCGCGGCGCTTACTTCCTCACGCAACTCACGGGCAGTTTTTGTCGAATCGTCGCGCGATTCCCGAAATTCACCCCGGATAAGCTTTTCAATCTCATCCACCTTGTTGTCAGAAGGTTTAAAGATGAGAATCAGCAACAACAGCACCGCAACAGCGGGGAGTATCACCGGAAACAAATTCAATGCTATTTCCATTACAAATATCCTTTTCGGGTAACCCCTTAAAACGAAAACTACTCAGCAATTGTCATACTACAATTTATCTTCATTGCAGCATAGAAAACGATTGCGACACAATATGTCACAAAAACTCATTGTCCACTACTTCTCAAATATGCATAATTTTGAGAAGGAGACAACCAACTTCTCGTTTTTTCAGATTTTTGAGAACGTCGGTAAATATTCCGAACGGATTATGGAGGAAATGGGGCAGGACGGGGTCCACATTCATTTACAGCTTTATTTTTTCTAGTGGTGCTATACCCCTGAATTCAAGAATAAAGACCTGACCCCACACTGGGCACACTGGGTGTCAGGCATGACCATTCGTCAACTAGCCATTTGGAAACTGCCGGCAGTACTCATACATCGCCATACTGGCGGCGGTCGCGGCGTTGAAGCTGTGCGGCAGGCCGTAAACCGGGATTTCGACAACATCATCCAGCAGTTTCAGGAGATCTTCGGTTAGCCCGGTCCGCTCGTTACCGATGACCAGAACCGTACGCCGCGAAAAACCGTAGCTGTGCATGCTGGTGGAGTTGGTAGTCTGCTCGAGGCCGACCAGGCGGTAACCGTTGCTGCGCAGCTTTTTGAGTACCGGGGCGAGGCTGCGGTGAATCGAAACCTCGAGTTCTTCGGCGCCGTCACGGGCGATCTTGGAGATCAGAGCCGGATTGCCGGTCAGGATCAATCGCTCCATAGCACAGGCACTCGCGGTGCGGGCGACGCTCGAGATATTCACGTTACTGCGCATCGGTGCGCAGGCGACAATAATCTCGCGCGGACGGGTGAGAGCTGAGCCATCCTTGTGGCGTTGGTGTTCAAATTGACTCATCGCTTAAATCCCTTTTTCCAGCTCATCGCGCGAATAGAAGACCCGTTCCAGGTAAAGACCTGAGGCCGGGGCGGTCCCCGGAGCAGCCTGGCGATCCTGCGCTTCTATAATCCGACCGAGATCCTCGCGTGTATAGCGACCCTCGCCAACCTTGACGATCGCCCGGACGATATTACGTACCATCTTGTACAGGAACCCGTCGGCACAGATATCAAAAGTAATCATCGGTAGCTCATGGCTGAGCGCTGCCATCATGATGGTCCGGCGCGTCGATTTTTGCTTAAAGTTGGTCTTGGTGGCAAACGAAGCGAAATCGTGTTCGCCGACGAAAATCGAACAGGCGTCAACCATCGACTGCACGTCGAGTGGCTCTTTAACGTGCCAGACTCGACCATCACGCTCAGCGGGGAGCTTGCGGTCATTCCAGATCAGGTAGCGATAGTGCTTGGCGATAGCGGTGTCGCAGGCATGAAAGTCTGCCTCAGCGCAACGGACATCGACGATCCGCACCTCCTTTGGGAGGATCTGGTTGAGTTTCTCTTTGATCAGCTCGGGTTGCGTCCCGTCCGGAAATTGCAGACTCGCCACCTGGCCATGCGCATGGGTCCCGCGATCTGTACGACCGGAACCCTGTGCCGCAACCCGGATATCGAAGGCTTTGGTTACCGCCTGTTCAAGGGCCGACTGCACGGTCGGCTTATCGCCATGTCGCTGCCAGCCGAAAAAAGTGCGCCCGTCGTAAGCGAGAGTTATTTTGTAGTTGGCCAAAAGAGTGGACATAGGCTAAATAAAAGTCCTTTCAGGCTTTCTTCCATTCTAAGTTTGCTGGTCTCGTAAAAAAGAACTAGCAGCCTGTCGGACTTGCCGGGCCGAAGCGAAAATTTGAGTGTTTGAGAACAGATTTTA
>CBDUUF010000039.1:0-9376 GCA_965370375.1 uncultured Desulfuromonadaceae bacterium | reverse complement strand
CTCGGTGAGGCAGAGGCAAAAATCCACGCGGTCGAGCTGGAGACCGTCCATTTCCATGAAGTCGGCGCGGTCGACTCGATTATCGATATAGTCGGCGCCGCGATCGCTCTGAACCGGCTAAATGTTGAACAGGTACTCTGCTCGCCGTTGCCGCTTGGTATCGGAACCGTCAAGACCGTGCATGGCGTCTATCCCCTACCGGCCCCGGCCACCCTTGAAGTCCTGCATGGCTGCCCGACCCGGCCCGATTCGTCAGGCCTGGAGTTGGTAACCCCGACCGGCGCCGTGATCGCCGCAGAGATTGCAACCTTTGCCCCACTGCCGGCCATGACTATTGAACGCACCGGCTACGGGCTCGGCAGTCGGGATATGGCAGATCGCCCGAATGCCCTGCGCGGCATTATCGGTGATACGACATCGATCTCTACTGAATACGATACCGTCGCCGTCATCGAGACCCATCTCGATGACTGTAATCCGGAGTGGCTCGGCGCACTGATGGAACAACTGTTGGATCAGGGCGCCCTCGACGTCGCCTACTCAGCGTTGCAGATGAAGAAAAACCGGCCCGGCATCAAGGTTACGGTCATCACTGCAACTGAATCGGCGGAGACCATGGAAAAAATATTGTTGCGCCACAGCAGCGCCATCGGCGTACGGCGTTACGAGACCCGGCGGCGCAAACTGCGGCGTGAAAACAAGAGCATCAACACCCCGCTCGGTGCGGCAACAGTTAAATGCCTCTACGACAATGAAGAACTTATCCGGGTCACCCCGGAATATGCAAGCTGCCACAAACTGTCACTGAAAAACGAACGACCGCTGCCGGAAGTCTATCGGCTGGTCGAACGGGCGGCCGACACTCTGTTTGCAGCCGGGGAGGATTGACACCGTGCGTCGTCTGATTCTGTTTTTCTCCAGCAACGCCGGTCTCGGTTACGCTCCGGTCGCACCCGGCACCTTCGGCACGCTGGCCGGCCTGCCGGTTTTCTGGCTGTTGGCCGCATTGCCAGACTGGCTCTACGCCATCACCTGGCTGGCCCTGTTCGCTTTCGCCTGCTGGATTTCTCAAGGTGCCGGGAAAATTTACGGTGTTGTCGATGACGGCCGGATCGTTATCGATGAACTGGTCGGCTATCTGGTGACCGTCGCCTTCCTGCCGTTCACCTGGACTACAGCTATTCTCGGCTTTGTCTGTTTCCGTTTTTTCGATATCCTCAAGCCACCGCCGGCCTCCTGGTGTGACCGAACCATCAAGAACGGCTTCGGGGTGGTACTCGATGATGTTGTCGCCGGTATCTACGGTGCGATCGCCTTGCGGCTACTGGTCTACTACCTGATTCCCTGGCTGGAGGGCTTGCTTTGAGTCCGAGTGTCGGTCTTCTGACCATCGGCGACGAACTGCTCAACGGCAGTCTCGTCGACAGCAACAGCAGCGTCATCGCTGATCGGCTGGCACAAATCGGCCTGACGGTCCAAGAAATCCGCACCTTGCCCGACTCTACCAAGGTGATCGCAGCCGGCATCCGGAAGATGGCCGCAGCGTTCGACATCCTTATTCTGACCGGCGGTCTCGGCCCGACCGCGGATGATCTGACCGCAGCTGCTGTCGCCCGGGCCTTTGATCGACCCTGCCACCTGAATGAAGACGCACTGCAGATGATTGCAGACTACTGCCGGAAGCGTGGTCGTGCAGCGCACGCACTTGACAGTAAATCGGCCGAATTTCCGATCGGCGCAAACCCTTTGATTAATCCGTGTGGTACCGCTCCGGGACTGCATCTTTCGACCGATGCGCTCGAACTATTCGCCCTGCCGGGCGTGCCGACAGAGATGCGCGCGATTCTCGATGCATCGATTCTGCCGTTTCTGCAACAACGCTATAATCTCCCCCGGCTCGAACCGGAACGGATTTTAACCCTGATCGGCATTGCCGAACCGCAGGTTGAAGCGGAACTAACTGCCATCACATTTCCGCCAGAGGTTGCCATCGCTTTCGGTGTCGAGTTCCCGTTTGTGCAACTCAAACTTCGCGCCGTTGGTGACGACGCTGCCGCCCGTCTCGAGCTGGCCGTACAGGCCGCCTGCGCGCACTTCGCCGAACGGGTTGTCGCCTTTGATCGTCAGACTATTGCCGAGCAAACCGGAGAGTTGCTGCGCACAACCGGAAAATCGATCGCACTGGCCGAATCATGCACCGGTGGCCTGATCAGTACCCTGTTGACCGATGCACCGGGCGCATCGGATTTTCTTGAGCGATGCGGTGTCACCTACGCCAACAGCGCCAAGGCCGACTGGCTCGGTGTCAGCCAAAAAATCCTTGATCAGGACGGAGCGGTTAGTGAAGCCTGTGCCCGAGCGATGGCAAAAGGTATCCGTGATACTGCAGATAGCGACCTCGGTCTGTCGGTTACCGGCATCGCCGGTCCGGATGGCGGCACCACTGAAAAGCCGGTCGGTACAGTCTACATCGGGCTAGCCGATGCAAACGGTACCAACGTCATCCGGCATCAATTTTCCGGCAGCAGACAACAAGTCCGGATACGCACCGCCTGTACGGCCCTGGCGATGATCCAGCAACACCTTACGGACCAATAAAAATGACTCCCGATGCAGATAAAAACCGGGAAGCAACGCTGACTCGCACCTTTATTGCTATCCCCCTGCACACCGCTACCTTGAACACAATCGAATCGATTCAACAGCAACTCAGCTCTGACCTGCCGGACATCCGCTGGACACAACGCGATAATTTACATCTGACCCTGCATTTTTTAGGTGATATCAGCGAAGAGAACCTTGAAAAAGCGGCCAAAATTATGGTATCTGTAGGAAGTTTATTCGCACCGTTTTCCTTGACGCTAATGGAAATCGGTGCCTTCCCCTTGACAGACCGGGCTCGCGTGGTCTGGATCGGGGTGCAGAGCAGCATACTGGGGGAGTTGCACCATACCCTGCAAGAGCAATTTATTGCAGCTGGCTTCCCGCTTGAACACCGCCCGTTCCGACCACATATTACGATCGGACGCAGCCGTCGGTCTACAAGACGTATTCTGTCACTACCACGGCATACGATTGCAGACACCACGAGGGTCGACGAACTGGTCCTGTTTGAAAGTCATCTGCAACCGACTGGGGCCAAGCACCTGCCCCGGCAGACGGTTCGATTGGCGGAACCCGGGCGCTAGTACCATGTAAACCATAAACTAACGCATCTTGCTGGTTTTCGATGTACAAGGCACTAGCGACAATCTGGCGGGCAAACGCCTGCATCTATTTTGCATTTGGAAAAACGTGCACAGTAGCAATAACGATTACAGGAGAGAATATCCATGACAGACAGCAACCGCGAAAGAGCCATCGATCTCGCTTTGAGCCAGATTGAAAAACAGTTTGTCAAAGGGAGCATCATGCGCCTCGGCGAAGACCATGTTATCCCCGGTATTGAGGTCATATCGACCGGCGCACTGAGTCTCGATATCGCCCTCGGCGTCGGCGGAGTTCCCCGCGGCCGCATCGTTGAGATTTACGGTCCGGAATCCTCCGGCAAAACCACCCTGGCGTTGCACATTGTGGCTGAAGCCCAGAAAACTGGTGGTATTGCCGCGTTTGTCGATGCCGAGCACGCGCTCGATATCAGCTATGCCCGTAAACTCGGAGTCAAGACCGATGATCTTCTGGTCTCGCAACCCGACACTGGCGAGCAGGCGCTGGAGATCACCGAAGTCCTGATCCGGAGCGGCGCCATTGACGTACTGGTTATCGATTCGGTCGCCGCCCTGGTACCCCGGGCCGAAATCGAAGGTGAAATGGGCGATTCACACATGGGCCTGCAAGCGAGGCTCATGTCACAGGCGCTGCGTAAATTGACCGGCACTATCAGTAAATCGAACTGCTGCATAATCTTCATCAATCAGATCCGCATGAAAATCGGCGTCATGTTCGGCAACCCGGAAACCACCACCGGTGGCAACGCTCTGAAATTCTACTCCTCGGTCCGGATGGATATTCGCCGTATCGGTGCGCTCAAACAGGGCCAGGATGTCATCGGCAACCGGACCCGGGTCAAGATCGTCAAAAACAAGGTAGCCCCGCCGTTTAAAGAGGTCGAATTTGACATCATGTACGGCGAGGGGATATCCAAGGTGGGCGATCTGCTCGATATGGCCGCCGATGAGGAAATTATAGAAAAGAGTGGTTCATGGTATTCTTACAAGGCGGACCGTATAGGTCAGGGTCGTGAAAATGCCAAACAGTTCCTCAAGGACAACCCGGAAATGGCCGATGAGATAGAAGCCATCCTGCGTGAAAAACATGAAATGACCGCAGCACCTGCTGCCGAAACCAAAGAGGCCTGACATTATGGAGTTGACAGAGATTCTCGGCATGGCCCTGAAAGCACGGGCCTCTGATATCCATATCAAGCCGGGCCTGCCGCCGGTCTACCGTATCGACGGCGCTCTGCGCCCACATCCGAAACTGCCGCGACTGACTCCGGATCAAACCATAGCGTTTGCCGACGAGATCATGAACGAAACACAACAACTGCGCTTTCGCGAAGTGCATGAGATCGATCTCAGCTACGGCGTACCCGGCCTTGGTCGTTTCCGCGTCAACGTCTTCACCCAGCGCGGTTCGGTTTCGATGGTCTTCCGGTTTATACCGTTCGACATCAAGAATATCGATGAACTGCAACTACCGTCGGTAGTCAAGAAGCTCGCCAAGGAACAGCGCGGCCTTATTCTGGTCACCGGCGCGACAGGTTCGGGCAAATCGACCACCTTGGCTTCGATTATCGACTACATTAATGCTGAGCGCACGGCGCATATCGTCACCATCGAAGACCCGATTGAGTACCTGCATCGTGACAAAAAATGTATTATCAACCAGCGCGAGGTTGGCTTCGATACCGAAGGTTACGAAATTGCGCTGAAGAGCGCACTGCGTCAGGATCCGGATGTTATTCTGGTTGGTGAGATGCGCGACTCTGAAACGATCGAGACGGCCATCACCGCGGCTGAAACCGGACATCTTGTCCTGTCGACTCTGCACACTATCGACGCGACCGAAACAATCAATCGAATTGTCACGTCATTTCCGCCACATCAGCAGAACCAGATCCGCCTGCAACTCTCAGGCATCATCAAAGGAGTTATCTCGCAGCGCCTGGTTCCGAGAGCTGATGGCATAGGGAGGGTTCCGGCTGTCGAAATACTGGTCTCAACCGCCAGGATCCGCGAACTGATCGACGACAAGGAAAAAAACAAACTGATCCGCGATACGATTCAGCAAGGCTACACGACTTACGGCATGCAGACCTTCGACCAATCGCTGATGATGCTGCTCAAAGACGAACTGATCACCTTCGATGAAGCTCTGCGCCAATGCTCGAACCCGGACGACTTTAAACTGAAGTTCTCCGGGGTCTCGTCCACCTCCGACCTGTCCTGGGACGATTTCGACAAAAAGAGTGAGCAGACCACGGAAAGCGCCAATGACGAGCCGGAAATCGACCGTTTCTGACCCGTTTGCCGTGGCACTGCGACTGTTGACCGGCCGCGACCGGAGCTGCTTTGAATTGCGGAAACGGTTAAAAGATCGTGGTTTCATTGAGGAAGTGGTCGATGCGACCATCAGCCGTTGCCTCAACTATGGCTATCTGGATGACCAGCGTTTTGCCAACAACAAGGCCCGGGCGCTGATCAGTAGTGGACGGGCCGTTGGACGTCGGGCCAGTTTGGAAATGAAAAAATATGGGCTCGACAGCGAACTGGCTGAGCAGGCTCTTGCTGTAGCAACTGAAGAGATTGATCTCGGCGACCTGCTGAATGAACTTTTCCAGCGGCGTTATCCGGATTACAGGAATTCACAGGCCGACACGCGGTTGCGACAACGTATTATCGGCTACTTTCAGCGTCGTGGTTTTCCTCTATCGCTGATCCTCGACACCATCAAACAGGAAAACAACAATTAACCGTGCTATTGGCACATAACGTAAAACAAGGGTACGCTCAGCATGATCACCGGTAACGATATTCGTAAACGCTTCCTTGACTACTTTGAGAAAAACGGCCACACCATCGTCAGTTCCTCTTCTCTGGTTCCGCACAACGACCCGACCTTGCTGTTCACCAACGCCGGCATGAACCAGTTCAAGGACTGCTTCCTCGGCGAGGAAAAGCGGGAATATGTCCGCGCCGCCAGCTCACAGAAATGTGTCCGCGCCGGCGGTAAGCACAACGATCTGGAGAATGTCGGTCGGACTGCCCGTCATCACACCTTTTTCGAAATGCTCGGCAACTTCTCGTTTGGTGATTATTTCAAAAAAGAAGCGATCGCCTACGCCTGGGAGTTTCTGACCAAGGACCTGGGCCTCGACACCGATCGCCTTTACATCACGGTCTACACCGATGATGACGAAGCGGCCGATATCTGGCATGAGCAGGAAGGGGTTCCACGCGAGCGGATTTCACGCTTCGAAGAAGACAATTTCTGGTCGATGGGTGACACCGGCCCGTGCGGTCCCTGTTCGGAAATCTTCTGGGACAACGGCCCCGGAACAGGCTGTGACTCGCCCAAATGCACCGTCGGCTGCGACTGTGACCGCTATATGGAGATCTGGAACAACGTCTTCATGCAGTTCAACCGCAGCGCCGACGGCACACTGGCGCCACTGCCAAAACCGGCGGTCGATACCGGCATGGGTCTGGAGCGAATTACCAACGTCATGCAGGACGTCAACTCCAACTACGACACCGACCTGCTGCGCGTGATCATCGCACACATTGAAAAACTATCCGGCAAGACCTACGGCGACAATGTAGAAGATGACGTCTCGATGCGAGTCATGACCGACCACAGTCGGGCGACCGCTTTCCTGATTGCCGATGGCGTATTGCCGAGCAACGAAGGACGTGGCTACGTATTGCGCCGGATCATGCGCCGGGGTATGCGTCACGCCAAGATGCTCGGATTCAAAGATCCGGTGCTGTACGATACCGCCGTCTTTGTTCTGCAGAATATGGCTGATGCCTACCCGGACATGGTGGCCCGGGCCGACTACGTCGCTGAAGTGGTACGGAATGAGGAAGAGCGCTTCATCCTGACCCTCGACAACGGGCTGCGGATTCTGCAAGACGAAATCGAAACGTTGCGCAAAAAAAATACGAAGATCATCCCCGGCGCCACCCTGTTCAAGCTATACGACACTTACGGCTTCCCAACTGACCTGACCGCAGACATCGTTGAAAAAGACGGTTTTGCCATCGATGAAGAAGGGTTTGAAAAGTGTATGGAAGAACAACGGCAAAAAGCCCGTGGACACTGGAAAGGTTCCGGTGAGGAGGCGGTTGCCGCTATCTATAAACAATTGCGCGAGAGCGGCATCGAAGTTGCGTTCTGTGGCTACAATCAAACTTCTACCGAGGCCAAGATTTCTATTCTGCTCAAGGATGGTGTTGCCGTCGAGCAGGCCTCAGCTGGGGAAACTATCGAAGTAATCACCGACCAAACCCCATTTTATGGCGAATCCGGCGGCCAGGTCGGTGATACTGGCAGCCTGCGCAACAGCACATGTGAACTGAAAGTAATCAACACTCGCAAGCCGTTGCCGGATCTGACTGTCCATATTGCTGAAGTCGTCTCCGGCACCATCAAAAAAGGTGACAGCGCCAAGCTTGAAGTCGACACCGTTAGTCGTCAAGCGACTGCCCTGAACCATACGGCAACCCACATTTTGCAAGCAGTGTTGATTGAAACTCTCGGCAACCATGTTAAACAGGCCGGTTCAATGGTCTCTCCGGATCGGCTCCGCTTCGACTTCACCCATTTCTCTGCCATGACTGTGGACGAGGTCAGTCGTGTAGAAGATGAAGTTAACCGCCGTATTCGCGAAAATAGTGGCGTCGAAACAACTGAGATGTCGGCTGACGAAGCCATCGCCGCTGGGGCGACCGCCCTGTTCGGTGAAAAATATGGCGACACCGTACGAGTTATCAAGGTTGGTGAATTCAGTATGGAACTCTGTGGCGGCACCCACACCATCGCCGCTGGCGATATCGGCCTGTTCAAGATTGTACAGGAAGCTGGCATTGCTGCCGGTGTGCGGCGGATCGAAGCGATCACTGGGATTGCAGCCCTCCAATCTGTGCGCAATCAGGAGAAGGCTGTGCGCCACATCGCCGATCTGCTGAAGAGCGATCCGTCACAGCTGGAGACCCGGGTCAGCAAACTTATCGAGCAACAAAAACGGCTGGAAAAAGAAATGGCGACCCTGCAAGCGCGGCTCAATGCCGAGAAATCAGGCGAGCTGGTCGATCAAGCGCAGGACGTCTCAGGCATCAAAGTCCTGGCCACCCGCCTCGACGGTCTCGACGGTAAAAAGTTACGCGAAATGTCTGATCAGCTGCGCGACAAGCTCCCCTCTGGTGTCATTGTCCTGGCTGGCGAGAATGCAGGTAAAGCCGCCCTGCTGGTTGCGGTCAGCAAAGATTTGACCGACCGGTTGCAGGCCGGCAAAATCATCGGTGCACTGGCCGCTGAAGTCGGTGGCCGCGGTGGCGGCAAACCGGAACTGGCCCAGGCCGGCGGCAGCGAGCCACAGCACATAGATCGGGCTTTGAAAAAAGCCAATGAAGTAATCTCAAGCCTTCTTTGAGCATAAGTAATAGATTGGCTAAGTAAAAAATCGCCATCCAAGGCTTAGTGATTTTTCAGGGGTGAAGGCATACACCTGTATGTCGAAATCCTGAAATATAACTGTAACGCAGGATGGCGGGTTTTTACGACGCCAAAAGTGGAGTCTGCCATGCAAGGAAAAATTGTCACCACTGCCGAGCAGGAAGAGTATGCCCACCCGAAACACGAACGCTTCTTTTTGCGCGATGTGGTAGTCGCTGCCGACAACCCGGCCCTCTCCGTTCATCGTGGCCGGATCGAACCGGGCGGTGAGATCCTGCCGCACACCCACGACGGACAGACCGAAACCTTCTATATCCTCTCCGGTCAGGCTCTCTGTACCATGGGCAGCGAAACAACCATCGTCAGCGGTGGTCAATGTTGCGTCGCCCCGACAGGTGTCGTGCACGGGTTGAAGAACAATGGCGATGAGCCGGTCGAACTAATGGCTCTGTTCACACCACCATTGAAATGAATCGCCCGCCTGCTGCACCAGAGCTCTCGACCGCGCAGAGTATCGAACTAAAACAATGCCTCGAGGGACCGAGGGTTCTCATAGTTGACGACGAACCGGTTGTTGCTGACATCTGCGCCCGGGCGCTGACCAACTGTCGCATAACCAGAGCCAGCGGTGGAAGTCAAGCGCTCGACCTTATTGCCAAGACCGATTTTGACCTCATTCTGACCGAGGTCAACATGC
>CBDUUF010000038.1:0-9516 GCA_965370375.1 uncultured Desulfuromonadaceae bacterium | reverse complement strand
TCCCGGCGCGACATCGAGATTGGAGAGTGAATCGCCCAACTCATTATTGCCACGTAGCTGAAGCGCTTCAAGTTTTTCTGCGCGCAGTATTTTATCATCGATCGAGTTTCCGCAATATACCTTCTGTTGATTGACCGGGGATCCGGCGGTATCATACAGAATACCGCGTACGGCGATAGCTGATCGATTTGTGGTGTAGTCGTTGCGTATCTTGCCTTCGATAACAAACAGTGTCCCGGCTGCGTCGTTTTGAATGTATTTTCCGCTTATCTCGGTGACGGCGATCGAACCGACCGGTTGCAGAACCACCTCATTACCCGCGAGCCTGTTAACTTCAATCATGGCTTTGTCCCATGCAGTCAACCCGGCGGTAACATAGTCGACATCCTGCAGCTCAGCAAAGTCACCTGACCAGAAACCCATCTGCTTAAGTCCGTAAAGCCCACCGCCGATAATTAGCAGTAGAAGGAAGAGCATAGTGAGGATGCTGCGTACTGGCCCACCTTTTTTCTTGGTTTTTGTACCTCTTTTTATCCCACGACCTTTTGCGCCACTTTTTTGCGGGCCTTTCACCGAAGCGGGTCGGGCGTCATCCATACTCGGCATCGCTGGCTCAACATTGATCTGAGGTGCTTCAACCTCGAGCGGCGCGCTCTCTTCATCCTCGGACATTTCAAGACTGCTGAAGTCGAGGTTGTCGTCACTTTGCTCGCTTTCACCAAAGCCGAAGCTGTCGTCATTGTCTGCTGCATCATCTGAACCGCTACCGTCCCAATCGAAGTCGTCAGCATCGCCGGTTGCCGCAGGTGCATCATCAAACGAAAACTCGTCCTGCGCGCCTTCGCCTACCGGCTCATCAACACCGAGGTCGGCATCATCACTTGCGCTGTCGCCGCCGAATGAAAAGGCGCTCTCCTCTACGTCAGCAGGCTCGTTGGTTTCCGGCTCATCAAAAGAGAAGTCCTCTGCCGCGCCAGCGTCAACACTTTCGTCATTAATAAGTGAGGTGTCGTCAGGGGTTGATGTTTCTTCAGCATCGCCGAAAGAAAAATCGGAGCTGGATACGTCTGCTGAGGACTCATCCGATGCACCGGTAGCCTCATTGGATTCCTCACTGTTCAGACTTCCCCAGTCAACATCATCAAGGCCTGCGCTTGGTTCTTCGCTGCTTCCTTGCTCTGGATCTGTAGAAAAAGAGGTGTTCAAATCATTGAAATCACCAGCAGACGATTCAGAATCGGTCGCGGCTTCAACTTGTGTTTCCCCGGTGGGCGCTTGCTCTTCTTCAGGCGGTAAAACAGTAAAGACTTCTTTGCACTTTGAACAACGAACCTTGACGCCACCTGCTTTGACTTTGTCGTCAGCAATTTTAAATCTGGTGTCGCAAGATGAACATTGTATAACCATATTGACTTCTCCCCCTGACTTAATCAGGCGTTTTCAACAAGATAAATTTCAGAGAGGTTACGGTAGCGTTCATCCAGATCGAGTCCGTAGCCGATAATGAAGCCATCCTCCATGGTAAATCCGATGTATTCGGCTTCAAACTCAACTTCCCGTCTTCCTCTTTTATCAATAAGCGTACAGACTTTAAGTGATTTTGGGTTGCGTTGCTCTAAGCGATGGTAAAGGGTCTCGATAGTGAGGCCGCTGTCAATGATGTCTTCGACAATAATGACATTTTTGTTTTTGAGTGACATCTCCACATCTTTGCGTATTTCGACAATCCCTGAAGATTGCGTTTCTGAACCGTAGCTTGCCAGGCGAACAAAATCGACAACCAGTGGTGTCGTGATTTCCCGGACCAGATCAGCAAAGAACAGAAAAGAGCCTTTAAGAACACAAATCAGCAGGACATCTTCACCAGAAAAGTCGCTACTTATCTCATCAGCCAGACGTTTGACCTGAGTAGCGATAGTGTCCCGAGAGTGAAGAATTTTCAGCTGCGGTTCAAACATCCGGTATGTTACCTTTCCGTAAGGGTCCTTAAACGAGTATTCTATAGCAAAGTAAAGAGCTTATGTCAATTTCTTCATGGCAAATAGCTCCCGGTTTTTCCGGTTTTGTGTTACTCTTAATGAACAAAAGTTGTTGTGAAATTTTTCAATCGAGGTTCGTCCCGTAAAGGAACCATAGAAAATGTTGAAGCGTTTGATTTTACTCCTAATGCCCATGCTGTTTATAGCAGTAGCCGGATTGGCCGAACCGCTGCCCCGAATTGCGGCGGAACAGCCGATTTTTGATTTTGGTGAGGTTATGCAGGGGCGGTCTGTGGAACATACCTTTGTTTTTAAAAATATTGGTGATGCCGAGCTTGTTGTTGATCGGGTCAAGAGCACCTGCGGTTGTACCGGGGTTTTGCTCTCGAATAAAAATATTCCTCCAGGCAGCAAAGGGACTGTCAAGGCAACGTTCAACTCCAGCCGTTTTAGAGGGGCGGTTAAGAAGAATATACTCCTCTACAGCAACGATCCGAGTGGCCAGCCGATAACTTTTACAGTACAAGGCGTGGTCAAGATTCCTCTTGCGGCGAATCCGGCTAGTCTCTCGTTTGGCGAGGTGCTGATTGGCCAATCCAAGACAATTTCTGCTGTGCTGACCAACGGGTCGGACCAGTCGCTCAACTTGACCAATTTACGGACATCAAATACTGCTTTTCGGGCAGAAGTCGCTTCACGCAGCCTGGATAGTGGTGCAACAACTGAATTACGTGTGATTGCCACGCCGGGTGCAAAAACTGCAAATCTTGGCGGGGCGGTGTTGATCCGTCTGGATCAGCCGGGACTCGCTGAGATCAGGATCCCTGTATCCGGCAGCGTTGTTGCAATGCCCCCGGATAAATAGTCGCTACTTTTGTTTTCCTCCCAACTACATCAAGCTGACTTGCGTCAGACATATACCACGTTATACTAAGATCGTTGGTCTGATCCATATATCTGCAAACGGTCTGGTTTCAGCTTAGTTCAGCAGCCTCCTGGGCACAGTTTTTCGGTACACACTGCTTTTATCAATGTGGCTTGCACGGAACATGTGGGCTATTAATCGAGGGAGCTTTATGAATGATCTTAATGTCAGTGAGTCGCAACGGCGGAAATTTCTTGCCGTTATGCTCGGTCTGGTCGGTACCGCAATAGCCGGTGTTTCAGCGTGGCCGGTACTCCGCTACCTGTCTCCAGGCGGTGCCGCTAAGGGTGCTGGTAAGGTGCGGGTTGATAAAGCGCAATTGTCGTCTGGCGGTGCACACCTGTTCAGCTTCAATGGGCGTCCGGCGGTATTGCTGCAAAAGTCGCCGGGTGAGTTTGTCGCCATGTCGGCTGTTTGCACCCATCTCGGTTGCATTGTGAAGTGGGTTGAAGCCGATCAGGAACTGCTCTGTCCCTGTCACGGCGGGCGGTTTTCTACTGATGGCGCTGTACTTGGTGGGCCACCACCGGCACCGCTTGAACTCTATCCGGTCAGTCTGCAGGATGACCAGATCCTGATCGGTTAGGAGCTGCTATGAAACTGCTACAATCTCTTGTCGACTGGGTTGACGTTCGTCTTGGTGTACGACAGATCTGGACCGAGAACACTTCCGCTTACCTGGTGCCGCGTAACATAAATAAATGGTATTCACTCGGTACGGTGTTGCTGGTGCTGTTCGGGCTACAGTTTGCAACCGGCATCCTGCTGTTGATTCACTATGTGCCTGACACTGAAAAAGCCTTTGCCAGTGTTGAACGGATCGTCAACGTCGTGCCGTTCGGCTGGTTGGTGCGTAACCTGCACGCGGTCTGTTCAAACTTGATCATCGTCGTGTTGTTGCTGCATATGTTTTCAGTGCTGTTTATGGGGTCGTACAAAAGACCGCGTGAGCTGACCTGGCTCTCCGGCTTTATTCTATTTAATCTCGGTCTGGCCCTCTGCTTGACCGGTTATCTGTTGCCCTGGAGTCAACTTTCATTCTGGGCAACCACAGTAGCAACCGATGCTGCCGGAGCAATACCGATCATCGGCAGCCAATTGGTAGAGTTTATGCGTGGTTCTCCATCGGTCGGGGCGCAGACTCTCGGTCGGTTCTTTGCCTTGCACGTGGTGGTGCTGCCGTTCGGGCTGGTTGGCCTGATCGGTTTCCATCTGTTCTGTGTCCGGCGTAACGGTATCTCGACCCCACCGTTCGGCGAGGATGCTCGTCCGGCACGGGTCGGTTCATCATTCGAGCATGAAAAGAGCCCTGGCGGCATTCCGTTTTTTCCGCAGTATACCCTCGAAGAGATGGGGGTCGTCTGCTTCTTCCTGGCTCTGTTGCTGCTTGTAACTTTCTTTGCACCGCAGCTGTTTATGCCACCTTCGGCTCTGGTGCCGGCGGATCCTTTCGTAACACCGGACCATATAAAGCCGGAGTGGTATTTCCTCTGGGCCTACCAGACACTTAAAATCTTCCCGAGTAAACTCATGGGACTGGCGGTTCAGGTCGCTTTGATGACTTTTATCGCTCTGTTGCCATTTATTGATCGGGGCGAAGAACGCAGACCTGGCAAGCGACCAATTTTTGTAACCGTTTATGTTCTCGGTTTACTGGCTATTATCGGTATCTCGGTATGGGGGCATTATTCATGATGAGATCGACTATGCGTTTCGTTATTCTTATCGGACTCGGTCTTTTTGTCTTTGCCGTCGGGTTTTCCGCCGCGGCTGAAGAGAGTGTTTGCTTACAGTGTCATGCCGGTATGGATGGCTACCTGGCGGAGCCGGTTGGCTTATGGAAAACCAGTGTCCATGCTGAAAACGGTGTCAGCTGCCATGATTGTCATGGTGGTAACCCGACTGATTTCGAGTTGGCTATGAGTCCGGAGAGCGGTTTTATCGGCGTGCCTGATTATACAGAAGTACCGAAATTTTGCGGGAGCTGTCACATCGGTGTGAAGGAAGATTACGATGCCAGTGCCCATGGCATGGCTCTCGAGAGCGGTGGAGCACAGTGTGTAATGTGCCACGGCAACCACGCGGTCAAACGCGCAGACCTGACCCTGATCAATGAAGAGAGCTGCAGCCGTTGCCATGAGTATGACCGTGCAGCTGAGATTCGCACTGCTCTGGCAGAGATCGATACGACAATCAACGGTCTCGATCAAGAGATTGGCAGTCTTTTCCGGGTTGGCATCTCAACGCGTGATATGTCCGGTGAGCTGTTTGCCGTACGTAACGATTTCCATCGACTGTTCCATAATGTCGATGTTGAGGCGGTCAAGGCGCAAAGCGCTTCCTTTATGGAAAAACTTGGCAAAATCGACAGCCAGGTTGAATCGATTAACAATGATCTGGGGCAGCGCAAGCTGGTCGGTGGAGTTGTTATTGTCCTGCTGGTTATCGCTGGGATTCTGCTGCTTCTGCTCCGGCATACTTATCCATCGAGCAAAGAGCCTAAAGTGGGGATGTGAACGGCGACGTTGCGGATATTCAGTTGCATTTGATTTCGGGATACTGTATATATCTCCACCTCATGCGCGATTAGCTCAGCTGGATAGAGCGCTGCCCTCCGAAGGCAGAGGTCACAGATTCGAATTCTGTATCGCGCACCATGATATTTAAGCCACCTGACAAAAAAAGTCAGGTGGCTTTTTGTTTGAGTCAAAGACTTTTGCGTCCGGAATATGTTCAAAAGTGAGTTGGATATCGGTTTGTATGCATGACAAATTGCTTGCTTATAAAAATAATTCTTTGTTATTCTGCTATATTACGGTGGCGGAAGTGATTTTGTAACGAATGATGCCGTTGCCACCTTTTTGTGAAATGAGTCAGTAATGGACCAAAATGATAACGGACAGCCGACGTCGGGCGCTTACCGGAATATTGCCTATGAGTTGAGCCGTTATCTGACGGCCAGTGTAATAGGTACGGTAGCGCATTATTGCCTGATGATGGCCTTGGTCTATCTGGCGACAATCGATGAAGTGGTTGCATCGACCTGTGGCGCAATTGTCGGGGCGGCTATCATTTATGTCCTGAACTATTATGTTACCTTTCAAAGTACGAAAACCCATCAGGTGGCTGCCACCCGGTTCGCACTTGTTGCCTTACTTAGTGTGGTCATGAACGGATTTATTCTCAAGGGATTGTTGACTTGGCTGGATTGGCACACCATGTTGTTGCAGGGGATCACAACTCTGACCGTGTTCAGCCTGACTTATCTGTTGAATCGTACTTGGACTTGTTGACCTATAACTTCACTCATACTTCGCATTGATCATAATTAAATACGAAGGACTGGATTGAAAAATGACAAAAGCTGCAACTAAAAAAAAGTCAAAGACAAAGAAAGATCTCTTGTCGATTGTTGTTCCTGCTTATAATGAACAGGAGGTGATCGAGGAATTCCATAAGCGAACGATCGCGGTGCTTGATAGTCTGACCGATATGGATAGTGAGATTGTCTACATCAATGATGGCAGTGGGGATGCTACTCTTGGGATTTTGATCAAGTTTATGCAAGAAGATGTGCGGGTACAGGTTCTGGAGCTTAGTCGCAATTTTGGTAAAGAGGCGGCGATGACAGCAGGTATTGATCATGCAAACGGTGATGCTGTGGTGGTTATCGATGCCGATCTGCAGGATCCGCCAGAATTGATCCCTGACATGATCAAAGAGTGGCGTGATGGTTTTCATGTTGTTTGCATGCAGCGGCGCAGTCGCGACGGTGAAACCGTGATGAAAAAGGCGACGGCCCGTTGGTTCTATGCTCTGATGGGCAGAATGGGGCAGATCAGGATACCGGAAAATGTCGGAGATTTTCGTTTAATGAGCCGCCAGGCAGTTGATGCTCTGAAACAACTTCCGGAGCGGACTCGTTTTATGAAGGGGTTGTTTGCCTGGGTTGGTTATTCGACTAAACTTGTGCCATACAAGCGCGATGCCCGGTTCGCCGGGGAGACCAAGTTTAATTATTGGCGGTTGTGGAATTTTGCTCTTGAAGGGATTACCTCCTTTTCCATAGCACCCTTGAAAATGGCCAGCTACTTCGGTGTGCTGACCGCATTTTTATCGATGGGTTATGGCATTTTTGTTTTGGGTAAAGCCTTCTTGTACGGTGACGCGGTGCCCGGTTATCCAAGCCTGATGGTAGTGATTCTGTTCCTGGGTGGTTTACAATTATTGGCGATCGGGATCGTTGGTGAATACCTCGGTCGGATGTTCATTGAGTCTAAACAACGGCCACTTTATCTTTTGAATCAGCACTACAAGGCTGATGACAAGTAGTTTTTC
This sequence comes from uncultured Desulfuromonadaceae bacterium, assembly GCA_965370375.1. Classification (GTDB taxonomy): domain Bacteria; phylum Desulfobacterota; class Desulfuromonadia; order Desulfuromonadales; family UBA2294; genus Kmv16. The sequence continues at coordinate 2,274 of CBDUUF010000038.1, read as the reverse complement.
ATTTAGAATTATTAGGGTTTATTTTCTCCCGAATAATGGTGTCAATTTCTATGCAGAATAGTTTTATTACCAGAACAAAACTTCTTATATGGATATTGTTGACAGCCGGTTTTTGCCGGCTGTTGTCACTCGGTTTATACCCGCTTTCAGATAAAACAGAATCCAGATATGGCGAGATTGCTCGAATTATGGCTGAAACCGGTAACTGGGTGACGCCACATGTCGATTATGGTGTGCCATTTTGGGGTAAGCCGCCTTTATCAACCTGGGTATCAGCTCTGGGCATTAAGTTGTTTGGTGAAAATGATTTTGCTGTGCGTATCCCTTCTTTGTTTTTTGCTGTTGGTGTGGTGTTTCTTGTTTTTTGTTTTGCCAAACATCTAAAAGGGAAGTCATTAGCTCTATCTGCGGCAGTCGTGTTGACCGTTTCTCCCATGTTTTTTGTTTCGGGCGGGGCTGTGATGACAGACCCAGCTTTGGTGTTCGGTACAACTTTGAGCATGGTCGGTTTTTATCTGGCACTGTTTACGGGTGAGTCGTCTCGAAAGTTATGGGGCTATCTGTTTTTCGTTGGTCTGGCCATCGGTCTGTTGGCTAAAGGTCCGGTTGCTGTTGTTTTGACCGGAGTGCCAATTTTCTTATGGATGGTCTGGCAAAGAAAATGGTTGCAGGTTTGGCAGCAACTTCCTTGGTTTTCCGGTTTGGTGCTTACAGCTGTTCTGGTTTTGCCATGGTATTTATTAGCTGAGAGCCGGACTCCAGGTTTTATCGATTATTTTATTGTCGGTGAACACTGGAAACGTTTTGTTGAGCCGGGCTGGTCAGGTGATCTGTATGGCGGGGCGCATTCCCGACCGCGTGGAACTATCTGGGCCTTCTGGATATTGACGGCTTTTCCGTGGTCGCTATTGATTCTGTCTGCATTTTTTCAGAAACATGGTCGGCAGCTGCTGGCAGAAGGGATGCGAGTGGACAGAGACTGGAGCCGTTACCTGCTGTTGTGGACGATTACTCCTATGCTGTTTTTTTCAATGGCTGGAAACATCTTGTGGACGTATATACTGCCCGGCCTTCCAGCCTTTTCCTTGCTGATTGCGACTTTCTGGTGTTCCGATGAGAGTGTGAATAGTAGAGTAATCTATAAAGTAGCAACGGTCGTATCGGGGCTGTTTGTTGTTTGCGTCATTATCCTGTCTCTGGGGCTTATTCCTTTCAATAAATCCCAACACCTTCTTGTTACCGCATACAAGGAGACCGCTACTGACGGAGCTAGATTGACTTATCTGTTTTCTCGCCCATATTCGGCGCAATTTTATTCTGGAGGTAAAGCGTTGCTCTTGGAGAAGGTTGTGGGAGATGAAACAATTTTCCAGAATCAGCAGATTGATTATGTTGCCGTTCGTCCTGCTTTTGTCAGCGGCCTTCCGGAATCTATTTCGCTACGACTGGAGAAGTTGGGTGAGTATCAGGATGGGTATAACCTCTATGTCGAAATTCCTCTGGAAAAATAGAAGAAACTTAACTTAGCGCCAAAAACCAGGCACAAACCGGCGTCAGCAAGGCTGTAACAGCCAGCATCCTGTTTGTCTTAGGTGTCGGCAGACCATGTTTTAGAACCGCTTGCCCGGCAATAGCACCGAGCGCCAGTCCGCTGGCAAACCCGAACAGGTGTGCCCCGATATCAGTGGCCACATCGCCAGTGCCGGCGCCAAGCATGGCCAATAGCCCGATCGCTGCCGCGAACGGCAGAACTGAATAGCGGGATTTGATTTGTCTATGCCGCACCAGACCGATCATTCCGGCTATACCGATGGCACCGAACAGGGCGGTTGATGCGCCAATTGAGCGATGTCCGGAAGTATGCATCAAGGCGTTAATGGTATTGCCGAGAATGCCTGACCAGAGAATCAGATTCCAACCCAGCCCACCCCCCAGTAAACGACAGAGCCTAACCACAAAATAGCCACCGATTAACAGGTTGCTCAGCAAATGTTGAGCGTCTGCATGTAGTGTCAGTGCGGTGATGGTGCGCCACCATTCCCCCGCACGAATCAAGCCGGCGTCAGCGCGGCCGAATTGCAGCCAGTCAATTGTGGTGTGCCCGAAGCCAGAAAGGTCAAGGTAGGTTATGTTGTGGAAAATGCCGATCAGGATCAGGGCGGACATGGTCTGCAGGGTGTTGTTTTCCTGTGGCATAAATTTCTCAGGTGCCAGAGGTCGTTTCCGGTTTTCCTGGAGATAGAGGGCTATCTCGTACTCGGCAGATGCCAGATC
>CBDUUF010000037.1:0-9607 GCA_965370375.1 uncultured Desulfuromonadaceae bacterium | reverse complement strand
TATAGTCAAGGAGTCAAACGATGAAAGCAACCATTCAGCGTGCAATTCTGTTATTCAGCTTCTGTCTGCTGGCGATGCCTGCGGCAGCAGATAGTCTACGTGAGGTTATCGCTGCTCTGGAGCACCCATTCAAGGTCGACACCCCGGATGCCGAAGCGATTCATGATATCGAGACCCGATTCACTCAGGTGTCAACCATCGCCTCGCTCGACCGGGCTCAGGAAGGCTCCGGCCGGGTGATGCTCAAGTTTGACCGTCCGGTTGCCGATCAGGTGCCGCTGGTCAGTTTTCGCTGGGAATATGATTTTCCGACCCGCCAGGAGATAGTTTCCAACGGCAGAACCTTCTGGGTATACATCCCGGACAATAATCAAGTAATCCAGACCGAGCTGGAACAGGTCTCTGAGGCGCAACCCGACAGTCCGTTGACTTTTCTAACCGGACTGGGCAACCTTTCCCGTGATTTTTTGATCCGTTGGGCCAATCCATACCGTGTTGCCGACCGCAAGTATATCCTGGGTGTGACGCCGCGCCGCTCGAGATCGACGATTCGGAGTCTGACGGTGGTAGTGAATCGTTGGGCGGTACAAGACTACACGCTCAGGAATATTACCGGCCAATACTTTCCGATCATTTCGACCTTGGCGGTAGATCCGAACGACAACACTACCCTGGTTGTGTTTGACCAGCCACGGATGCGGGTCAATCGTGGCATGAGCGACAGTTTCTTTAATTATATTTTGCCGGCTGGTGTTGACGTGGTTAGACCGCCGGGTAGTCAGGTACGGTATTGACCATTGACCCAGATCAGATAAGAAATGCCCCGGAACACTTTGCTCCGGGGCATTTTTGTGCTACATATTGCGGGTTTACGGCCTGTTTGGTCGATATTTGTCTTCAGGAGGTAGTCGGACTTTGGATCGCCTAGTCAGACAGTCTCCTTTGAAAGGATCGGTTGCACGTGAAAAAACAGAAAGTCAGTCTGATCAGCCTCGGCTGTGCCAAAAACCTGGTTGATGCCGAAGTCATGCTCGGTCATCTGCCGGCCGATCGTTACGAAATCACCACCGATGAGGCGAGTGCGGATATTATCGTAGTCAATACCTGCGCGTTTATCGATGAAGCCAAAGAAGAATCGGTCGAAACCATTCTCGATATTGCCGAACATAAAGAGACCGGCAAGTGTCGCCTGCTGGTGGTGGCCGGTTGCATGCCGCAACGGTATCGGGACGAGCTAGCCAATGAACTGCCGGAAGTCGATCTGTTTATCGGTACCGGCGATGCGCCGCGCATTGTCGAAATTCTCGAGAGTCGGGATACCGCTGCATCGCTGCAGGCGATCGGCACTCCGGACTACCTGTATGATCATGATACCCCGCGCCTGCGCTCTTCTCCATTTTATTCCACCTACGTCAAGATAGCCGAAGGGTGCGACAATCGCTGTTCTTTCTGCGTGATTCCCGAGGTGCGTGGGGTGCTGCGTTCGCGCACGATCGCCTCGGTGGTCGCCGAGGTTAAGCGGCTGGTCGAAGAAGGGGTGAAAGAGATCAATTTGATTGCCCAGGATGTGACCGCCTACGGCGTTGACAGCAGCGGCAGCAGTCAGCTGGTTGCACTGTTGCGCGAACTGGTCAAGATAGAGGATTTACAGTGGTTGCGTCTGCTTTACGCTTACCCGGACGGCATCACCGATGAATTACTCGACCTGATTGCCGCCGAGGAAAAAATATGTAATTACCTCGATGTGCCGCTACAGCATATCGACGATGAAATCCTCAGCCTGATGAGTCGCCGGGTGGATGAAGCAGCAATTCGACAATTGATTGAGCGCATTCGCCAGCGTCTGCCTGATGTAACCCTACGCACATCGCTGATTGTCGGGTTCCCCGGTGAAACCGATGCCCAGTTCAATAAGCTCCTCGCCTTTGTCAACGAAGGCCATTTCGAACGGGTCGGTGTGTTCCGTTATTCCCGGGAGGAGGGGACCTCGGCCGCCGAGTTGCAGAACCAGGTGCCGGTCCGGGTAAAACGCGCCCGTTATCATAAGCTGATGAAAGCGCAGAGTCGGGTTTCATTTCGCAAAAATCGCGAGTTGATTGACCGGGTTGAGCCGGTGCTGGTCGAAGGTTTCAGTGAAGAGACCGAACTGCTGCTGCGCGGACGCAGTGTTCGCCAGGCGCCGGATGTTGATGGTCAGGTATATATTACGGCCGGTCAGGCGGATGTCGGGGATATCGTGGCGTTGCGGATTACTGACTCGTCCGAATATGATCTGATCGGCGAAATTGTCGAGGCGCGAGAGGCAGACTGACCGTGTCCCGGCGCCTTTCCATCCTGCTGACGGTTATGGGTGTGGCTCTGCTCTGGCTGACCATGCCGAAATTGGCCAGCGATTCACAGCAGCTGATTCGCACCCGGATGCTGATGGGCACCGTTATTGAAATCCGGGTGTTGGCAGACGATGCTGACCGGTTCCAGCCGGCTGTCGATCAGGCTTTTGCCGAGATGGCCCGCCTCGAAGACTTACTATCCCCGCACCGACCAAACAGCGAAATTTCCAGATTATCATTGCCGAATGAGTCTGTTGCACCAAGCCGTGAGACGCTAGAGGTCATTGCTCTCGGGCAAGAGGTGGCGGCGGTAAGTAACGGTGCCTTTGATCTTGGTCTGGGGCGGCTTATTCGGCTTTGGGGTTTTGCCGCAGGGGAGCCGCGACTGCCGGAGGCAGAGGAGATTGTAGCCGCTCTGCAAGGCGTAGGTCCAGATGATGTTACGCTGCAAAAAGGGCGCGTGGTCAAGAGTCATCCCCGGTTGGAGATTGATCTGGGTGGGGTAGCCAAAGGGTATGCGGTCGACCGGGCGGTTGCCATCCTCAGGCAGGCCGGTGTCGAGCACGCAACGGTCAATGCCGGCGGTGATTTGCGCTTGATCGGTGATCATCGCGGTCGACCGTGGCGTATCGGCATTCAGCATCCACGCCGCCCGGGTGAGGTGCTGGTCAGGCTTGAACTGTCTGACCGGGCGGTGGTTACCTCGGGTGACTATGAGCGGTCTATTGAGATCGAAGGGCAGAGATATCATCATATCCTTGATGCCCGTAGTGGCTATCCGGCCGACGGTTGTCAATCAGTGACCGTGGTTGCAGATAGCGCCGCACTGGCTGATGCTCTGGCGACGGCGGCGTTTGTTCTAGGTCCCGAAGCTGGGCTGGCGTTGTTGACGGCACAACCCGGAGTCGAAGGGCTGATCATTGCCGCTGATGGTCGACCGGTAATGACTAAGGGGTTGCAGGAGATACTGCAATGGCCTTGAAAAAACTCTGGTCACGTCTGACCCTGCTTGATCGCTGGATTGTGCTGCTCTTGCTGATGTTTTGTCTGCTCGGCCTGTGGCGGTCGCAAACGTCCGATCCCGGTAGATGGCTGGTGGCTGAGCGCAATGGAGAAATTTTCTTTCGGGCCCGACTCGGTTCGGAACAGACTGTACTGTTGCCCGGTCCCCTGGGTGATACGGAGTTGTTGTTGCATGCTGGCGGCGCACAGGTGGTTGCGTCACCCTGTCGGGCCAAGATTTGTATCGGCATGGGAATAATTCGTCATTCGGGGGAAATTATCGCCTGTGTACCTAACCGGATTCTGCTGACGATTCCCGGAACTTTGTCGGAAAGCGAGGTCGGCTATGATGTCCTCAGCCGTTGATCCGTTCCGGTTACAGCGGGCACGGCGTCGTTTGCTGTTGGCGCTGTTTGCGGCTATGGCGATCGCACTGCATGCGATGGAGTTCCTGTTGCCATCGCCAACCCCATGGTTTCGTCTTGGCATGGCTAATATCGTCGCCCTGCTGGCCCTGTTTTTGATTGATGGCCGCGCGGCCTGGAGCGTCAATCTGACGCGGATCGTGGTCGGCTCTATTATTCTCGGATCCTTTCTGTCACCCCGTTTTCTCCTGTCACTCGCCGGTGGCGTGCTGGCCACAGCAGTGATGACGGGTAGTCGGCAGCTGGCTGGGCCTCGTATCGGCCCGGTCGGTGTCTCAGTGCTCGGTGCGGTTGGCCATACTCTGGGCCAGTTTTTCTGTGCCTGGCTTGTTCTTATCAGGCATGAAAGTCTGTGGACGTTGTTGCCGCTTATGACCCTGTTTTCAATTCTGGCTGGTCTGCTCAATGGTCTGGTCGCTTCGTACCTGATTGACAGCCTGCGCGAGCACCAGGTGTTTTCCGTCGCCAACGCCCCGACAGCTAAAAACTAAGCGACTGTTGTTGTTACAATGATTCTGCTATAATTCGTCCATCATGAAACAGACTCTTTATAAAAAATTATTGCTGATTTTGTGCGCCTTCGTATTGGGCGGGTGCGTTGCCACCACCGGTCCAGGCACAAGTCAGGTCGACGTAGAGGCTTTGAATCAGCAACTTTTGACGCTGCCCGGAGCCGTAGTTGACCTGAACAGTATGACCGTGGCTTATCCGGGAGATGTGCTGTTTGCACCGGGGGCGGTGCTACCGTTTCCCGGTGGGATGGAAGTCCTCGAGCCGTTGATGAACTGGATGTTGCAATCTGAAGCGATTTACGGTGAGGCGATGGTCCGCTCTTCCGGACACTCTGGAGATTATGATCGGACTCTGGCGGAAAAGCGCCGGGAGTTGTTGCAGCGGTTGTTCCTGAATCGTGGCGTGACTGCAGAGCGGTTGCAGTTGGTTGTCGATGAGAGTGCCGGTGCGCCGTTGGAGATTCGTTTTCAATTAAGGAGTTCGGCAACCTCTTCCGGTGAGAAGTCGTAGGTTTTACGGCAATACTCGCAGGTGATCACCACGTTTTCACCTCCGGCTGCAGCAGCGCGGAGTTCCTCCGGTCCGAGGGCAAGCAGAATACCGGCTACCTGTTTGCGGCTGCAATTACAACGGAAGATGAGTGGCAGCTGTTGGTGTTCGGTAAAAGGAATCTCGCCAAAAACACTCGATATTATCTGGGCCGGTGTGTTGCCGGCCTGTAGTTGCTCGGAGATGGAGGGCATGGCAATTAGTCGTGACTCGACGCTGTCAAGCAGGGTTTCGGCGCAACCGGGCAAGGCTTGAATCAACAACCCACCGGCAGCTTGAATAGTGGCCTCTGCAGAGAGGCTGACCCCGAGGGCTACCGAAGAGGGAATCTGCTCAGAGGTGGTCAGGTAGTAAGCGATATCGTCGCCGATTTCACTGGTCTGTAACTGGACCGTGCCCCGATAAGGTTCTTTCAGTCCGAGATCTTTGATCACGCTGAGGAAGCCGGCCTGGCCGACGGCGTTGGCAACATCGAAGCGGTTATTGCGCGGCGGCAGCCCGGCCAGCGGTTGTTTGATTGAACAACGGACATGACCGGCAGCGTCAGTTTCGGCGTGCAGTTTCTGTAGCGGTCCGTTCCCTTCAACAATCATGGCCAGGCGTTGGTCATTTTTGAGCAGCGCGCCAAGCAGGGCTGTTCCGGTGACCACACGTGCCAGCGCAACCGTGGCGGTAGGATCTGTTGCATGCAGTTGGCGGGCAGTTTCACATAGTTCGGTGGTGACGGCCGCAACGGCACGTAGGCTACCGTCCCGTGAGGTTGTGCGTAACAGATGATCATTCATGTCAGCTCCTGATAAAGTGAGCGTATTATTGGCTTGAGAGTATCTTCTGTCAAGTATGGCGTCGCAAAAAATATCGCCCTCCTGCGTTATAATACTTTTTCAGGACTTCGACATACTGGTGTATGTCTTCACCCCTGAAAAAGCATAAAGCCTTGCCGGACGATGTTTTTGCTTAGCCATACGGTTTTTATTTATAGCCCTTTGGATTGAAAAATGACCTTGTCGACGATGCTTCCATATATTATTCCACCTCTGCTGGGCGGACTGATCGGTTATGTCACCAACTATGTAGCGATTCGTATGTTGTTTCGGCCGTTGCGACCCTGGCGTCTGTTCGGCATTCGACTGCCGTTGACCCCCGGGGTTATACCCGCACAGCGGCACGAACTCGCTTCCCGGATGGGCGAGATGGTCGGCAGTCATCTGCTGACGACCGCTGATGTGATTCGCACCCTGGAAGGTGATGCGTTTCGCCGGGAGCTTAAGCTCGCAGTTTCCGACAAGCTGGTGTTGTTTCTCGATCGTGATCTCGGCACTGTACAGGAGTTGGTGCCTGATGCATTCTCAGCCCGATTCGATGAGCTGATGGAACGTCTGGCGCAGAGACTCGACACAGCCTGCCGTGAGTACCTGAACAGCGCCAGCTTCGCCACCTCATTTGACCAGTTTGTTCGGACGAAATTAGATGAGCTGTTGGTTTGCGACCTGGAAAGCTGTCTGCAGCCTGAGCAGTACGATCGGTTCAGAAGTCATCTTGATAACCGTCTCAGTGCGTTGTTCAGCTCGCCAATGTTGCTTGAATCAATCGGTACGTTTGTTGATGAACGGACCGATCGGCTGTTGCGTTCTGACCAGCCGATGCGGCAACTTCTGCCGGACGATCTGGTCGAAGCGCTGTTGGCGCAACTCGAAAAAGAGGTGCCGCCGCTGTTGGAGAAGTTTGGCGGTATGTTGTACGATCCGGATTTTCGGCAGCGTCTGCTGCTGAAGATACAGGAAGGCCTGCGCAACTTTCTTGATTCTCTCGGCGGGTTGACCGGTCTGTTGAGTGGTTTTTTAAATATGGAGCAACTCGACGCCAAGATTCCGGCAGTACTCGATCAGATCAGCGAAGAGATCGCCCGTTGGTTGCGCGAAGAGAAAACCCAGGCCGAGATTACGGCTTTGCTACGCACCAGGATAGAGGCGTTGCTTGATCGCCCGCTGGCAGAGCTGGTAGAAAAGCTGCCGTATGACAAAGTCGACGGTATGCGCTGTTTCCTGAAACAACACGTCATCACCCTGGTGCAGAGCCGGCGGACGGTCGAAGCGGTGCTTGGGCTTTGTGATCGAGCCACGCAGGCGACCAAGGATCGGTCATTTGGTTCGCTGCTCGACCAGTTGTTGCCGGATGGCGGGCACGAACGGGTCGTGGCAGAAATCTCGAACCGGTTGTTGAATTTGCTGCGCGAACCGGCGACGGTGGTGTTGATCAGTAATGCGATCAACGAACCGCTACGCGGTCTGCTGGGCAGGCCGATCGGCAAACTGTCGGCGCGGTTTCCGGCTGATGTGTGCGAGGAGCTGAATGCCGGGGTCTATCGTCAGGTTTCGGAGCTGTTGCGGCGTGAGGTTCCGCCGCTGTTGACCGCGTTGAACATTAAGCAGATGGTCGAGGACAAGGTGAATGCTCTTGATCTGCTCGACGTTGAAGATCTGCTGCTGGGTATTATGCAGGAGCAGTTCAAGTATATTAATATGTTCGGTGCGCTGCTCGGTTTTATGATCGGCCTGGGTAATCTGCTGTTGTTGACTTACCTCTAGTAGCCTGTCGGACAATCAGTAAGCTGGCTGCTAAGCCTATAGATCAACCTTGTGCCGATCGGGATGATTAGCGTACTATCAAAAATTGAACAACAATCGCCCTGCTGGATGCCATTTTTGTTCAGTCTCTTTGCTTGTTTTGTCAGTTATATTCTTTGTTCAGGAGTGTTGATTGTGTCTAGTACTTTTGGAACTATTTTTCGTGTTACGACTTTCGGTGAATCGCATTGTGCTGCGGTCGGCGCTATTATTGACGGTTGCCCACCGGGCCTGAAGCTGTCTGAGAGTGACATTCAGCAGCAACTGAATCGGCGGCGTCCGGGGCAAAGCCGACTGTCGACGCCACGCGATGAAGTGGATCAGGTTGTAATTCTCTCCGGTATCGAAGCCGGTGTTGCACTCGGTACACCGATTGCCCTGACGGTTGCCAACCAGGATCAGCGACCGGGCGATTATGGCGAGATGAGCAACGTGCCACGCCCCTCACATGCAGATTACACATATCAGATGAAATACGGGGTACGAGCCTCCAGTGGTGGTGGCCGGTCGAGTGCCCGGGAAACAATCGGCCGGGTTGCCGCCGGTGCGATCGCTGAAAAATACCTGCGCGAAACTTGGGGAGTGGAGATCGTTGCATATGTCAGCTCAGTCGGCGAGATTGATGCACCTTCGATCGATCTGGAAACCTTGACGCGATCTGATGTTGACCAGACACCGGTTCGTTGTCCTGATCAGGCTACTGCCGGGCAGATGGAAAAGATCATTCTTGCCGCAGCAGACGAAAAAGATTCACTCGGGGGGATCGTCACCTGTATCTGTCGCAATGTTCCGGTCGGACTTGGTGAGCCGGTGTTTGATAAATTGGAAGCACTGCTCGGTCAAGCGATGTTGTCGATCCCGGCGGTGAAAGGTTTTGATCTAGGCAGTGGTTTTGCCGGTACCCGATTGAAGGGCTCGCAACATAATGACCCGTTTGTGCAAAAGGGGGAACGGCTCGGGACGGTAAAAAATCACTCCGGCGGTGTTCAGGGTGGCATTTCCAATGGTGAAACAATTCTTTTCCGGGTCGCCTTCAAGCCGACAGCAACGATCGGCCGCCCACAGGAGACAGTCGACTTTGCCGGTAACAGGGTGACGTTGGAAGCTGCAGGTCGCCACGACCCATGTGTTTTACCCCGAGCGGTGCCGATTGTCGAGGGGATGGCTGCGCTGGTTCTGGCCGATCAATTCCTGATTCAGAAAACACGTATAAGGCAGGATTAAACAGTTTGCGGAGATATTAGATGGGTTCGTCGTATCGAATTTTGATCGTTGATGATGTTCCGTTACTGCGGACCATTGCTAAAAATTATTTTAATCGTAACGAATTCCAGCTGACCACGGCCAGGACAGTAGCTGAAACCCTGCGCGTGGCGACAGCCATCCACCCGCATCTTATCATTATGGATGCGGAAATGCCGGGTCAGGACGGCATCACCGGTTGTCGGCTGCTCAAGAATCATCCGCTACTGTTTACCACTCCGGTGATTCTGGTCGCCAACGATAAGGCAGAAATTATTGAGCAGTGTTGGCAATCCGGGTGTGATGCTGTTTTGCCACGACCACTCAAGCGTCGTGAATTGCTCTCTGTAGCACAAAAATTGCTGACCTTGGCTGATCGGGCAGCACCGCGAGTCAAACATAATATTCTGGTCAATTACGGGCGCAGTGAACGGTTGGAATGGCATGACTATGCCATCAATATCGGCAACGGTGGCCTCTATGTTGCGACAGATAATGCTCTGGTGGTCGGCACGGAATTATACATGGAACTCATCGTGCCCGGCTCGGCTGAGCCGACCAGCTGTCAGGGTAGGGTAACCTGGTTGAATACCAAGAAGAAAAGTTTACGGCCGGATCTGCCGGTCGGAATTGGCATTGAATTCACCGTGATGGATGGTGCCACTCGCAAAGAACTGCGGACGTTTGTTCTAGACTCTGCCCGCAGGTTGCCAATATCACTGCGTAAGGCAAATAGATCCGGTAGTGGTAAAAAAGAATGATGAACGCTGTATAAAGGTGAGGCTGTTATGACTGGATTTGGTGGGGAGAAACAGTATAGCACTTTTTGTCTGAGGCTCTTGTTTGTAGTTTCAATCTCTATGTTGTTGACGGCCTGTGATCGTCAACCTGAACCGATTCAGGTCGGGCTGGTTGCCAG
>CBDUUF010000036.1:0-9662 GCA_965370375.1 uncultured Desulfuromonadaceae bacterium | reverse complement strand
ATCCGCGTTGACCGGGCTGCCGCTGGAAACGGAGCTGATGCAGGAACTGCAGCTGGCCCGCAATACCAAGGGCCACAGTTCACGTAAACGGCAAATCAAACATTTTGCTGCCCGTTTGCGCCGTTACGAGCGCCTCGATGAACTGGAAGCATTCCTCAGCGGCGAACACGAATCCCACCATCAACATACCCAGGCCTTTCATGACCTCGAACAGTTGCGTGATCGTCTCTGCACCACCGACACCTGCGCTGCAGCCCTGGTTGAAATCAAGCAGAATTGCCCACAACTCGACAATAAAAAACTTGGCCGGCTCGCCTGCAGTGTCCAGGCCAATGGCGACAAAAAAGCCTACCGTGAAATTTTTCGTCTACTTCGTAAGGCGCTGGAGGAAGAGTAAAACCGAACCGACACAAAAGCGGATTCGACAACTGTCGAGCCCGCTTTTGTATATAATCTGAACAACAAACAACCGTTGGGTTAGAGCGCCTTCTGCAATAACCCTTCGAGCTGATTTTTTGGCACCGCGCCGACCACCTGGTCCACCACTTTACCATCCTTAAACAGAATCAGGGTCGGAATACCGCGCACACCGAACTGTCCGGGAGTAGCCTGATTATCATCAACATTGACCTTGGCGATCTTAATCTTGCCGGCGTACTCCTCAGCCAATTCATCTATAATCGGACCGATCGCCTTGCACGGCGCACACCAGGTCGCCCAGAAATCAACCAGGACCGGCGTTGAAGATTTCAGCACCTCGGCTTCAAATGAATCATCGGTAAGTTGTACAACCTTGTCACTTGCCATAATCATGTTCTCCTTTTATTCATCCAGTTATGTGCTATTCGTAGTTTTTCGAATATACAATGATTATATACTTAAAAACATGTTTGTGCTGACAATCATAATTTACGTGTCAGAAAAATCAAGTTCAAATTACCACCAATCTGACTTAAGATTGCCAATTACTGCTGTTTATCTGCCAAGTTTCATTGCCTGCTTGAACTGGCAATTCTTGACACAGTGCGCCCCGGTTCCTATGATGCCGTAAGCAGTGTAACGAATGAGGTGATAATGATCTACGATAAACTGATTAAGACAGCTGAAGATCAGAAGCTACTGCTCAATGAAATTCTGATCAACCATACCCAAGCCCTTCAGGACTTTGGTCAGGAGGTGGTCAAGGCCTTTAATAGTGACGGTCGCCTGTTGCTCATGGCTAACGGCAGCCTCGGCACAGTCGCCACCCTGGTGGCCAACCTGTTAGCCCACCGACTGGCACATGATCGACCAATGCTGCCGGCCATTGACCTCTGCCAGAACACCACCCTGGCAACCTCATTAATTGCCGACAATTTGAGTAATCAGTTTTTCTCCCGCCAGCTGCGGGCTATCGCCCGCCCGGGAGATATCGTGCTGGCGTTCGATGATGTCCGTCACGATGCTGCGATCCGTGAAGCATTACAGACCGCCCGTGCTCTTGATTGCCGTTCGGCCAAGGTGATGATCGGCTCGGAACATGATGGCAACGATTCTGACTATCTGTTTTGTTTTCCGCAGATTCCGCCGGCCCGCGGGATTGAAGGCGCCGTGTTTTTCGGCATCCTGCTCTGTGAACTTATCGAATCCGAGCTGTTTGGGTTCTGAATTAAGGAGACAGGGATGGCCGATTACCCGGTGTTGCTGCAATTAAAAAAACGTCGCTGCGTCATCGTCGGTGCCGGCCCGGTCGGGCAGCGCAAACTGCAGTCGCTGCTACCGACCGGAGCTGATCTGGTGATGATCGCCCCGGATGCTGACCGTCTCAATCTGCCCTCGGAGGTTACGCTTATAAAGCGCAACTTCAGTGAAGCAGACCTTGATGATGCGACCCTGGTGTTTGCCGCGACCGATTCTGTACTAATCAACAAACAGATAGCCGAAGCTGCCAAAAAACGCATGATTCCGGTCAATATCGCCGATGATCCGCAGGCGAGTGATTTCACCCTGCCGGCCATCTCCCGTTATGCTGAGCTGACCATTGCCGTCGGCACGGCGGGCCAGAGTCCGGCCGCAGCAGCACTGATCCGCGACAGACTGGCAGTGGGCCTTGGGCCAAGCTGGGGAACATTTGTGCAGATTGCCGCAAAACTGCGCCAGCTGAAGTTGACAAAAGGCGCTAAGTCCCTATATAATCAACAGGTTTTGCAAATTCTTATAGACCGAGGGTTGATTCAGATGCTCGAAGCGGCAGACAGCGCTGGCATTGAGCAGTTGCTCACATCTGAATTCGCCGGAGAAGTCACCCTGGCCGATCTCGATATCGACCTGCCGAAAGGGCCGTCATGAGCACCAATATACTACTGTTCAAGATCACCTTAGTGCTCTATTTCACCGCCATGATTCTGTTTCTGGTCGATGTTCTGCTGCGTCGCGCCAGCCTCGGTAAATTTGCCCGCGGCGCCCTGATCATCGGCATGTTGGTGCACACCGCGTCCCTGGCAACACGTTACGCCGAAGTCGGCCAGACACCGGTCGCCAATCTGCATGAAGCTCTCTCATTTTTTGCCTGGATGCTGATCGGCAGCTTCCTGCTGTTCGACCTGCGCTATCGGCTCGACATTCTCGGCGCGCTGGTCTGCCCGATGGCAGTCATCATGATGATTGCCGGCGGCACTCTGTTTTATGAAGCACCGGCGCAGAATCCGATGCTCGACAGTTGGTGGTTTCCGGTTCATGTAAGCCTGGCGTTTGCCGGTTACGCGGTCTTCACCCTCGCCTTTCTGGTCGGCATCATGTACCTGCTGCAGGAACGGATGTTGAAAAACAAGAGCTTTTCGGGCCTGTACTACCGCCTGCCGTCCCTCGATATTCTCGACACTCTAAACTATCGTTGCCTGACCTTCGGCTTTCCGCTGATGACCATGGCGATCATCTCCGGCGCGGTCTGGGCCAATCAGGCCTGGGGTGGTTATTGGCGCTGGGATCCAAAAGAGACCTCGGCCCTGATCACCTGGCTGCTCTACGCCGCCCTGCTACACGGCCGGTTGAATGTCGGCTGGCGCGGCCGCCGGGCAGCAATATTTGCCATTATCGGCTTTCTCGGCCTGCTTTTCTCGTTTTTAGGGGTCAACCTGCTGCTGTCGGTCGAACACAGCTTCGATGCTATAAAAGGCATCCGCTAGGCGGAATGATACGGCAACCGATATGAATATTCTAGTCGTTGGACTGAGTCATAAAACCGCCCCGGTCGCTATTCGTGAACGGATAGCCTTTGCCCCTACGGCAATGCAGGGGCCGCTGCAGCAGCTGCTCGCTTTGCCAGCGATCGCCGAGGCAGTGATTGTCTCAACCTGCAACCGGGTAGAAATCTACGCCACCAGCCGCGATGCTGAAAGCGGGATCGCCCAGATCAAGCGCTTCCTGGCCGAATTCCATGCCATCGACAGTGAAGAACTCGACAAACATCTCTACGACTGCCAAGGCAGCAAAGCGATCCATCATGTGTTCCGGGTCGCCTCCAGCCTCGACTCGATGATTGTCGGGGAACCACAAATTCTCGGCCAGATCAAAACCGCCTACGGCTACGCCACCGAATTCAAGACGGTTGGTCTGATTCTCAACCGCTTCCTGCACAAGGCGTTCTCCGTCGCCAAACGTGTCCGAACCGAAACCGAGATTGCCAGCAATGCGGTCTCGGTCTCCTTTGCCGCGGTCGAACTTGCCCGCAAAATCTTCGGCAAGCTCGACAACAAGACTGTTATGCTGATCGGTGCCGGTGAGATGTGTGAACTGGCGGCCCGACATTTTGTCAACAACGGCGTTACCAATGTTCTGGTCACTAACCGGACCTTTGAACGCGCCGAAAAACTGGCGTCTGAATTCAATGGCCGGCCGGTGCTGTTCGACAACTTTGCCGACCACCTCGAACAGGTCGATATCGTGTTGGCTTCGACCGGTGCCCCCGACTTTATCCTGGAACACGACAAACTGGAGATGGTGATCAAGAAACGCCGTAATCGGCCGATGTTCCTGATCGACATTGCCGTGCCGCGCGATATCGACCCACGGGTCAACGATATCGACAATATCTATCTCTACGACGTCGATGACCTGCAGGAAGTCGTGCAGGCCAATATGAAGGAACGGCAGAAAGAGGCGAAAAAAGCCGAAGTGATGGTGCTGGCTGAAGTCGACCAGTTCCATCAGTGGCTCGGCACCCTCGATGTCGTACCGACGATTACCGCGCTGCGTGCAAAGTTCGAAGCAATCCGTAAGGAAGAGGTGCAAAAGACCCTCGCACGTTTCAGCGACCTCGGCAAAAAAGAACGTAAAGCGATCGAGGCGATGACCTCGGCCATTATCAACAAGGCGCTGCACCATCCGTTCACCCTGCTCAAGCAGTGTAGTGACGAATCTTCATGTGACGTCTATGTCGATGCAGTCCGCACACTGTTCGATCTCGCCCCACCGGAACCGGAAGTCGAGTCGGACGATAATAACGAACAACTCAATGCTATAGATACAAAGGAGTAAAGATCGCAATGTCGAAGAAACTGATGCGAATCGGCACCCGTGCCAGCGCCCTTGCCCTCTGGCAGGCCGAATGGGTCAAAGCCGAATTGGAAAAACGCTATCCCGATATGGAAGTCACCCTGACCAAGATCAAAACTCAGGGCGACAAAATCCTCGATGTCCCGCTGGCCATGGTCGGCGGCAAGGGTTTGTTTGTCAAAGAGATCGAAGAAGCGATGCTGCGCGGTGAGATCGATATCGCCGTGCATTCGATGAAAGATGTCCCGACCATCTTCCCGAAAGGGCTTGCCTTGCGCTGTATAACCGAGCGTGAAGACTGCCGCGACATCGTGGTGCTGCGCCCCGGAGTTAAATCCTGGCGGGAGCTGCAACAGGGAGCCCGTATCGGCACCAGCGCTCTGCGCCGCAAAGCCCAGCTGCTGCACATACGGCCCGATCTGAAGATGATTGATATCCGCGGCAACGTTCAGACCCGGATCAGTAAACTGACCACTGACGATCTCGATGCGGTAATTCTGGCTGCTGCCGGCATGCATCGTCTCGGCTACGATGCCCAGATCGGCGAGTATCTGTCGGTTGATGTTTCGATTCCGGCCATCGGTCAGGGCGCGCTCGGTATCGAAACCCGCATCGAGGACGACGAAACCAACAACCTGATCGATTTTTTCAATCACCCGGAGACTGACTGGGCGGTGCGTGGCGAACGCGCCTTCCTGAAGCGGCTTGAAGGTGGTTGTCAGGTGCCGATCGCCTGTCACGGTACCATCACCGATGGTCAATTGACGCTGACCGGCTTTGTCTCTGATTGCGAGGGAGTCAAGTGTCTGAAGACCTCGATCACCGGCCCGGTTGAAGAGTGCGAAAAGCTCGGTACCTCGATTGCCGATGATCTGCTGATTCAGGGTGCCGGCAAGATCCTCAACGAGGTCTACCAGCACGAAACGTTTAACGTCGGCAAAGAAGACGTCTAATGGCGTCGCAAAAAGTCCGCCCTACTGCGTTGCAGCGTTTTTTCAGGACCTCGACATACAGGCGTATGCCTTCGCCCCCGAAAAAACACAGCGCCTTGTTGGACGAAATTTTTGCTTAGCCATTTAACAAACAACATATTCAGACAGTGTGTGCACCCCTGTCTCGTTTTCAGGTGAACAGATGAAACAAGGGATGGTTTATCTCGTCGGCGCCGGACCCGGGGATCCTGGACTGATTACGGTCAAGGGGCGTGATTGTCTGCGTCTGGCCGATGTGGTGGTCTACGATTTTCTGGCCAATCCCTGCTTTCTTGAGCATACCCCGGCCGCTGCCGAACGGATCTATGTCGGCAAGCGCAAGGGGAGGCATCACTACCCGCAAGAAAAAATCACCGAACTGCTGCTCGATCTGGCTACATCCGGCAAGACGGTGGTCCGGCTTAAGGGCGGCGATCCATTTGTTTTCGGTCGTGGTGGCGAAGAGGCTCAAGCCCTGGCCGCCGCCGGAGTCCGCTTCGAAATTGTCCCGGGCGTCACCTCTGCCGTTGCGGCAGCGGCCTACGCCGGCATTCCGATGACCCACCGCGACTACACCACCACCCTCGGCTTCGTCACCGGCCACGAAGACCCGGCCAAGAAATTATCCTCCCTCGACTGGGACAAGCTGGCGACGGCGGTCGGCACCATGGTCTTCTACATGGGGATGGCCAATCTCGAAAACATCTGCGAGCAACTGATCGCCCATGGCCGCAAACCCGAAACCCCGGTCGCCATAATCCGCTGGGCAACCACCCCACGCCAGGAGACGCTGACCGGCAACCTGTTAACTATTGTCGAGCAGGTCAAGGCGGCTGACTTCAAACCACCAGCACTGATTTTTGTCGGCGAAGTGGTCGAATTGCGTGACAGTCTGCGCTGGTTTGACAACCGGCCACTATTCGGCAAGCGGGTGCTGGTCACTCGTACCGCCGCGCAGGTCGGCAGTTTTTCAGCGCTACTTGAATCTGCCGGTGCCGAAGCGGTCGCCTGTCCGGTGATTGAGATTATCCCGCCACCATCCTACGCTGACCTCGATGCGGCAATAGCGGCACTACCCCAAACTGACATCTTGATTCTGACCTCGGCTAATGCCGTCGACGCCTTCTTCACCCGTCTCACTGCCGGGCACAAGGATGTCCGCGACCTCTACGGGACTACGGTCGCCGTGGTCGGCCCGAAAACTGCCGAAGCGCTGCAAAGCTACGGCCTGCACGCCGATCTGCAAGCCGAAGATTTTCGCGCCGAGGGGATAATCCGGCAGCTTATGCAGCAAGGCATTGCGGGCAAACGGATTCTCTACCCGCGCGCCGAGCTGGCCAGAAACCTCATCAATAGTGAATTGACCGCTGCCGGTGCCGAAGTCGATGCGCCGATCGCCTATAGCAGCCGAATGCCAGACAACGGTGAAGCTTTACGGGACCTGCTGCAAGCCGGAAAGGTCGACGCCATCACTTTCACTGCTTCATCGACAGTCGATAACTTCATGACCTTGCTCGACGACCGGCAAAACGAACTGCTCGGCACCATCCCGTTATTTTCCATCGGGCCGTTGACCAGTGCAACTATGACCCGGCACAATTTGAATATCGCCGCTGAATCGACCCCATCAACCCTCGAGGCAATGATCGATTCGCTGACCGACTATTTCCAGAAACAAAACAACTCTTCTGCATCCGGAGGTGCCTGATGTTTTTCCCTGAATACCGTGGCCGTCGTCTGCGCCGCAACGCCACGATCCGTCGTATGGTCCGCGAGACCCATCTGCGGGCCGATGACCTGATCTATCCGATGTTCTCCGCTTTTGGTAAAGATATCAAAAAGGAGATCGTCTCCATGCCCGGCATCTACCAGCAATCGATCGAACATATCGTTGCCGAGGCAAAAGAAGTGCATGCCTTAGGTATCCCGGCGGTGATCCTGTTCGGCATTCCCGAAGCCAAGGATCCGGTCGGCCAGGATGCCTACAGCGAAACCGGCATTATTCAGGAGACGATCCGGGCCATCAAGGCGGCCGTGCCGGAGTTACTGGTGATCACCGACGTCTGTATGTGTGAGTACACCGACCACGGGCACTGCGGTGTGATCAAGAATGGCGATGTTGATAACGATGAGACACTGCAACTGCTCGCCGCCGAAGCGCTTTCGCACGCCCGGGCCGGGGCCGATATAGTTGCGCCGTCTGACATGATGGACGGCCGGGTTGCGGCGATCCGCGAAATACTTGATGCCAATGGCTTCAACCAGATTCCGATCATGAGCTACGCCGTTAAATATTCCAGCGCCTACTACGGTCCGTTTCGCGACGCCGCCGATTCAACCCCGCAGTTCGGCGATCGGCGCAGCTATCAGATGGATCCGGCCAACCGGATCGAGGCTGTCCGCGAAGCGACCCTCGACGTCCAGGAGTGCGCCGACTTCCTGATGGTCAAGCCGGCCCTCGCCTACCTCGACATCCTGCGTGACATCAAGGAGCGTTTCGACCTGCCGCTGGTCGCCTACAACGTTTCCGGCGAATATTCGATGATCAAGGCCGCTGCCGAAAAAGGCTGGATCGATGGCGACCGGGTGATGATGGAGACCCTGCTCGGCATGAAGCGGGCCGGGGCCGATCTGATCATCACCTACCACGCCAAAGAAGCGGCGAAGTTACTGGCTCGTTGAATAACAAACCAAACCGCCTGTTGCACTTGTTTGCGCAACGGGCGGTTTAACCTGGAACCTGTTGTCTATGCGAATTCATTATCTGCAACATGTCCCGTTCGAAGGTCTCGGCTGCATAGAGGAGCACCTGATCCAGCGCGAGCACCAGTTGTCCGCGACCCACCTTTACCGCAACCAGCAATTGCCAGAACTCGACCGCTTCGATGCGCTGATTGTTATGGGTGGGCCGATGGGGGTCTATGACGACACAGACTATCCGTGGTTAAAACAGGAAAAAGAGTTTATTGGCGAAGCAATCGCCACCGGCAAAAAAGTGCTCGGCATCTGTCTCGGCGCACAACTGATCGCCGACGCCCTCGGCGCAAAAGTCTATCGCAACAGCTGGCGCGAGATCGGCTGGTGGTCGGTTGAGCAAACTGGAGCGGCGACCGCTGCCGGACTGAAATTGCTGCCGCAAAACTATGTCGCTTTCCACTGGCACAGTGACACTTTCGACCTGCCGGACGGCGCCATACATCTGGCAGAAAACGCAGCTTGCCAACACCAGGCATTTACCATCGCCGGCCAGATTATCGGCCTGCAGTTCCACCTTGAAACCACACCAGATTCAGCCCGGGACCTGATCAAACATGGTGGTGATGAACTCGATGGTTCCCGTTATGTACAAACTGCTGAGCAGATGCTGGCCGAAGCCGTATACTTTACGGCCAGCAACCGGCTGATGACCGGACTGCTTGATCGCTGGCTCGGAGACAAAACTGTCTCATGAGTCAATATTGACCCGGGTCAAGGACAGCCACAGCACTTCGTGTCACAATCGGCGTATGAAAACTACCAGTGAAATAGCTATCGTCGCCGTCATCTGGTCACTGACCAGCATCGGCATGTTTTTCAGCCTGCGCCTCGCACTACGCAAACTCAGAGAAAAATTTCGCAGGCGGCCGCCTGCAGACAACACTACAACTGACCAACAAAAACCAACGCAACAGGACGAGTTATAGCGCCAACAGGCGACTGTTGATTCGTTTGTTGCCTGACCGTAAAAATTTTCCCTTCTCCACGGTTCGTGCTAATCTGTGCTTGCGTGCAACAACAGATCGCTACGAGTAATCGCCCGATATTTTCAACCTGAACCGACTGAACCGCCATGAATATCACCAGAATCCGCCTCGATAATGGCCTGCGTATCGTCATTGTGCCGCAACCGCATCTGCACGTCTGCGAGATGGCTTGCTATGTCGGTGTCGGTAGCCGCCACGAAAGTGCAGAGCTGGCCGGTATTGCACATTTTCTTGAGCATATGCTGTTTCGCGGTACCGACGACTACCCTGATTCCCTGCTGCTGGAACGCGCCTTTGAAGCGCTCGGTGGCACCGTCAACGCTGCGACCGATGCCGAATTGACCTGCTACTTCAGCCGCCTGCACCCGGACCACCTCGATACCGGGGCGCAACTGTTCGCCTCTTTGCTCTGTCG
>CBDUUF010000035.1:0-9729 GCA_965370375.1 uncultured Desulfuromonadaceae bacterium | reverse complement strand
TTCCTGACCGCCAGGGAGATGTTCAGCCGGGTCCTGAAAAACGACCCGACACATTCACAGGCCACCATCAATCTCGCCGTCGCTGAAGAAAAAGCGGTCGAAGAAATCTTTCAAGCTGGCCTTATTTCGTATAAAGGTGGTCAGTATATTGACGCGTTAGCTCGTTTCGATGAGGTTTTGGCCATCCAACCGGGTGAGCACCGAAGCACCGGCTACAAAAAAAAGACCATCAAGCGCATAGAATCAGAAGCGGAGACTCAGTTCAAACATGGCCGTAAAGCCATCAATGACAAAGATTACCTGCAAGCAGTTATCCTGGCAAACAGTGGCCTGACTTTAGCCCCGAACGATGCCGGAGGGCTACGTCTCAGACGTGAAGCGCTGCAAGCTTTGGCTATGGATGTCAACAATCTGCTGGAAAATGGATTTGCCCTGTTACAACGATCTGACTTTTCAGCCGCCGAAGCTCAATTCAATAAGGTGCTCCAGATCGACCCGGCAAACAAAAAAGCCCGAAACGGACTGACACAAAGTAGACAACACCGTCAGACAGCCGCCATTGCAGAAACCGCCAAAGGCAACAACGCCCTCGACGAAGGCAAACTTGAAGCCGCCGGCAAACATTTCACTCTGGCTGAACAGCTTGTACCCGACCTTCCTGAAGCGGTCGAAGGTCGCACACGACTGGATGCGCTGGTATCTTCCATTGTATCGCAGGAACTACAATTTGGCAGACAAGCACGCAGCGCCGGTAATCTGGACCGAGCTGAGACCCATTTCAACAACGCTCTCAAATTGAGCAACACCCCGGAAATCAGACGTGAACTCAACTCAATCAGACAAGCCCGCAACGAACATGCAGAAGAATTGCTGACCGCTGCCCGAACTGCTCGCAAGAAAAAAGACTTCCAGACAGCCCGTACTGTTTACCAGCGCATTTTAAGTGCCAACCCGCAACATCCAGCGGCAGCTGAACTGAATGCACTCAATGCGGAAATTGCCGCAGCCCTGAGTTCACGACTGGCAAGTGCCAACAAAATGGCAACGGCTGGGCAGCATCAGGCCGCGCTGGTGTTCTATCGTCAGGCGCTTGAGCTTGAGCCGACCAACAAAGAGGCGCTGCAAGGCTTGCAGGCAGGGCGCAAACAAATCAAAACTGAAGTTGCCGGGCATTTACAATCAGGCAGCACCGCCTTTGCCCAAGGTGATCTCAGGACAGCCACAAACGCCTACAATAATGTATTATTACTCGACCCCTATCAGGCGGAAGCCAAAGCTGCCATAAGCAAAATTGCCAGTCTCGAACAGACCGGCATCCGCCCCGGAGATGAAAACAGACTCTACCTGCAAGGGATCGAACTTTACACCCAGGGTAAATACTCAGATGCGATTCAAACCTGGGAAAAGGTGTTGCAACTTACCCCGGAGCACAATAAAGCCAGAATGAATATAGAGAAAGCAAAACGTAAACTACAGAGCATCAGGGAGTTCCAGAGTGGCTAAAAAAATCAGCTTTTTTGCCAGCCTTCGTTTCAAGTTTGCCCTCACTATTGCCCTGTTCGGTGGGTTGTTGACCCTGTCGGTACTCATTTTTCTGGAGAACAGCTTCCGCCAGACCCTGATCCGTGAGAGCATCGAAAAAGGGATGGGCGTTGCCCGTGGCGTGGCGTTTAATGCCGAGGACCCACTGCTGACCGGTGATGACATCTATCTGTTCTCTGCTATCAAAAACGCCACCCGGTCGCCCGGTATTCGGTATGCCTTTATCGTTGACAATCAGCAACAAATCCGCGCCGCAGAAGATATTAGTCTCGTTGGCCAAAGCTTCGATTTAAGTAACTCCGTCGCAGTCACAACACAATCCGGCTATCAAGTGCGTCGCTTCAAGTCAGGCGACGAAATGGTGCTTGATCTCGAAGTTCCTATCCTGACGATAGCCGATACACCGATCCGCCTCGGCGTTATTCACCTTGGTCTTTCCGAGACCCAGATTGCCCGGGAAATTGCCAAGATGCGCAATCTCCTGATACTGATTTCCCTGGCAACCCTGCTGCCTGGAGTCATCATCGCTTACCTGCTCGCCGGTTGGTCAATGCGCCCGTTCCGGGTACTGGTCAAGGGGGTCCGCGCCATCGGTGCCGGCGATTTCAACCAGAATATCAAACTCAAGCGCAAAGATGAATTTGCTGTATTGGCCGACGCTTTTAACGATATGGCGGTTAACCTGCGCGAGAAAGAGTTTATCAAGAGCACCTTCGAACGCTATGTAAGTAAAGAGCTGGCAGAAAACCTGTTGCAACGTAAGGATGAAATAAAGCTGGGTGGCGATGAGGTTACTGTTACTATTCTGTTCTCCGATATCCGACGTTTCACAACGCTGGCAGAACGCTTACCGCCGGCACAAGTCGTCGATCTTCTGAATACATATTTCACGCGCATGATTGCGGTTGTCAACAAAAATGGCGGGATCGTCGACAAGCTTATGGGCGATTCAGTCATGGCCCTGTTCGGAGTCCCGTTTGCGACAGAAAACGATCCTCTTAATGCCGTGAAATGTGCCGTTGACATGCAAAGGGAAGTCATCCAGTTTAATCGTGAAAGAAAGGGTCAAGGACTACCGGTACTCGAAATGGGGATCGGCATCAACACCGGCAGGGTCATCGCCGGCAACATCGGCTCGGCCGAACGGATGGAGTACACCGTCATCGGCGATAACGTCAACATCGCCGCCCGGTTGCAGGGGATCGCCGCGCCAGGTCAGGTGCTGGTCTCTGAGGCCACCTACAATCAGGTGAATGACGCGGTGCTGGCAACCCATCTTGAGTCGACAGCTTTAAAGGGAAAACGGATTCCGGTAAGCGTCTATCGCATTGACAGTCTGCGTGAAATCTGACAAGATTTTGCGCCGCATCCACTTACCTGCCAACTACTAAATATATACAGCAAGGGATTTATTGTGAGCATTACAGGAATCAAGGGGATGAACGACATCCTGCCGAGTGAAGTAGCTACCTGGCAATTTGTCGAGTCAACCGCCCGCAGCATCTTTAATTCTTTCGGTTTTGATGAAATTCGTGTGCCGGTTGTCGAAAAAACCGAGCTGTTCAGTCGCTCCATCGGCGAGACCACCGATATCGTCGAAAAAGAGATGTACACATTTTCCGACCGCAGCGACAACTCCATGACTCTACGTCCTGAAGGGACAGCACCGGTCATGCGCTCACTGATCCAGCACAAACTTCTTAATCAAAATTCGATCCAGAAACTTTACTATACCGGGCCGATGTTTCGCTATGAGCGCCCGCAAAAAGGCCGTTATCGCCAATTCCACCAGATAGGGGCCGAGGTTGTCGGTGTCGATGACCCGTTGATTGATGCGCAGGTCATGACCATGCTCGATCATTTCTTTAAACAGGTCGGGATTACGGATGTTTCCCTGGAGATCAACTCATTAGGTTGCCCGGAATGTCGTCCCGGCTACCGCGATGTCCTAATCGACTTTATCGAGCAACGTCTCGAATCGCTCTGCAGTGATTGCCAACGTCGCTTTCGGCAAAATCCGCTACGCGTTCTGGACTGCAAGGTACCGGGTTGCAAAGCAGCTACTACGGAAGCCCCGACGGTTCTCGAGCATCTTTGCGCCGGTTGTGATGATCACTTTGGTCAGGTTCGCACTCACCTGCAAGCGGTCGATGTTGAATTCAGCATCAACCCGCGTATGGTTCGCGGCCTTGACTACTATACCAAGACCACCTTTGAAATGATCACCAACAATCTCGGAGCGCAGAATGCGGTCGCTGCTGGCGGCCGCTATGATGGCCTGATCCATAACCTCGGCGGCCCCGAAGCCCCGGGAATCGGTTTTGCGATGGGTGTTGAACGCTTGGTTCTGCTACTGTCTGAGCGTGAACTCACTAACGACAGTCCCGACCTGTTCATCGCCGCGCTCGGTAAAGAAGCGCAACAATTTGCATTTTCGCTATTAACGACCCTGCAACGTCAAGGCCTGCGGGCCGAAATGGATTACACCGGCAAAAGCCTCAAATCACAAATGCGCCGGGCAGATAAACTGGGCGCCCGTTATTCACTGATTCTCGGTGAAGACGAGCTGGCAAACAAGATTGCCCCGTTACGCAATATGTCAGGTGGCGAACAGACCAATGTCGACATCAACAATCCAGACGATATTATGTCGGCCGTCAAGGCTGTTGAAACAGCCTGAATTACCGCTTGACGTCAACTACAGGACGACTATACTGTGCGGCTACCGTTGCACAGCTGGCAACAGGATAAACGCTTTAGACAAGAACAGCACTAAGGAGACACTGTGAACGACATACTCGGCAACTGGAAACGAACCCACTACTGCGGGGAACTGCGCAGCGAACATATCGACCAGGAAGTCTGTATAATGGGCTGGGCACATCGTCGCCGCGACCACGGCGGCTTGATCTTCATCGACCTGCGCGACCGCACCGGCATTGTCCAACTGGCACTCGACCCGGATCGTGACCCGCAGGCGCACGCCAAGGCCGAAGATGTCCGCAACGAATTCGTCATTGCCGCATTCGGTAAAGTTTCACCGCGCCCGGACGGTACGATCAACCCGAAGATGCCGACCGGAGAAGTTGAGATTGAGATCCGCGAACTCCGCATTCTCAACGAGGCCAAGACACCGCCGTTCATGCTGAATGAATTTACTGAAGTCGCCGAGAACCTGCGCCTGAAGTACCGATACCTTGATCTGCGTCGCGAATCGATCCAGAAAAACCTGATAATGCGGCATAAAGTCGCACAAACAGTGCGTAACTATCTGACCGACAATCGCTTTCTCGAAATCGAGACACCGGTTCTGACCAAAAGTACCCCGGAAGGTGCCCGTGACTATCTGGTACCGAGCCGGGTCCACCCGGGCAACTTCTTTGCCCTGCCGCAGTCACCACAATTGTTTAAGCAGTTATTGATGGTCTCCGGCTTCGACCGCTACTTCCAGATCGTTAAATGCTTCCGCGACGAAGATCTGCGTGCCGACCGTCAACCTGAGTTTACCCAGATCGACTGCGAGCTATCCTTCGTCGACAGCGATGATGTCATGACAATCATGGAAGGGATGATCGCTAAAATTTTCAAAGAGACACTCAACATCGAGCTTGCACTGCCGATGCCGCGCATGACTTATGACGAGGTTCTGAATCGTTATGGTGTTGACAACCCGGACCTGCGCTTTGAAATGGAGTTAACCAACATCACCGATCTGGTCAAAGGTTGTGGATTCAAGGTCTTTGCCAGCGTCGCGAAGAATGACGGTCTGGTCAAGGCGCTCAACGTCAAAGGCGGATCAAACTTCTCCCGCAAGGTGCTTGACGACCTGACCGATTTTGCCGGCATCTATGGAGCTAAAGGGCTCGCCTGGGTCAAAATTCAGGAAGATGGCAACTGGCAATCGCCGATTGCCAAATTCTTCACTGAACCGGAACTCGAAGCTATCGGCACTACCCTCAAAGCAGAGCCGGGCGATCTGCTGCTGTTCGTTGCCGATACGGCAAAAGTCACCAATGAGGCGCTCGGTCGCCTCCGCGGACATATCGGACAAAAACTCGGCCTGACCGACCCGAACAATTTCAAGTTTATCTGGGTTACCGAATTCCCTCTGCTTGAGTGGGACGAAGAGGCTAAGCGCCACACCGCTGTCCACCATCCGTTCACCGCCCCGCTCGATGAGGATATTGAACTCCTCGACACCGATCCGGGCAAAGTACGCTCCGATGCGTACGACCTGGTATTGAACGGTTCGGAAATCGGTGGCGGATCAATCCGTATCCATGATCAAGCGGTTCAAAGCCGGATGTTTAACCTGCTCGGAATCGGAGAAGAGGAAGCCCGTCAAAAATTCGGCTTCCTCCTCGATGCACTCGAATTCGGTGCGCCACCGCATGGCGGCCTCGCCTTCGGCCTCGATCGCATTATGATGATACTGACCAACTCCGATTCTATTCGCGACGTCATCGCCTTCCCGAAAACCCAGAAAGCTTCTTGCCTGATGTCTGAGGCCCCGGGAGTCGTCGACGAAAAGCAATTATCGGAACTGGCCATTCGTATTCGCAAAACAGCTGGTGATAAAAACTGATCATGCCGATTTTACTTCGACATAGCCCGATAGCTTTATACCTGGCAGTTTTATTCATTGCTGGAGGTTGTTCAACAACACCGCCCCCGATTGAATATGATCTGGCCCGTGCAGCGGTTCAGGATGCTGAACTGGCCGGTGCTGAAAAGATGGCGATTGAAGAGTACAATGCCGCGCATTTAATACTTGAGCAAGGCGAAGCACAACTTGAAGCTGGGGATCAAGAAGCCGCCAGAGAAACACTCATTGCCGCTATGTTACAAGCACACCGCGCAGAATCGACCGCCTATGTCCGTTCACTCAATCTGGCCAAAAACCGCATCCGTCAACTTGAAGTTCAAAAATCGACTTTACTCCAAGCCTGGCGCGAAGCGATTGCTGATCATGAAGCGACTATCGACTTCAGCGACAAGGAAGAGTTACAGCCGACCGAACTGACCAGTTACACCGTCACTGATGGCGAAAACCTTTTTGCTATTGCCGGTCGACGAAAAGTGTACCGTGATGCCCTCCTCTGGCCACTGATCTACAAAGCTAACCGCGACCAGATCAAGGACCCGCAACAAATTTATCCAGGGCAACGCCTGACGATCCCACGCGACGTCTCCGAACAGGAGATGGAAGAGGCTAGAAAAACGGCCCGCGAATCGACGATATTTCAATCCGGACAGTCTGGTTCCAAGTAATACTGAGCCTGGCTTAAAAACATATAAATCTCAAAATCCGAACCTAAAACTGGGTTCGGATTTTTTCTTGACAGCCCAAATCTCTTTGTATACTGTATACACGTTTCACCCATACTTATCGTGTGGGTATTTGTTTCTGTGCGTCTTTTTGCGTGCTTTCGCGCACTTATATACAACTGGTTTCAAGAATACAATTCAGCATTCATGTTGACAGAAAAACCAAGGAGAAATAAAAATGGCAAAAATTATCTGGTCCGAAATTGACGAAGCACCGGCATTAGCTACCTATGCTTTTCTGCCGATCGTGCAGGCATTCTGCAAAGGTACCGGCGTAGACGTCGAGACCATGGACATCTCCCTGTCCGGTCGTATCATTGCAAACTTCCCGGAGAACCTGACCGCAGAGCAGAAGGTTGCTGACTACCTGTCACAACTGGGCGAGCTGGTTATAAAGCCAGAAGCTAACGTTATCAAGCTGCCGAACATCAGTGCTTCGATCCCGCAGCTGCAAGACGCTATCGCCGAGCTGCAGGAAAAAGGCTACGATATCCCGAGCTACCCGGAAGAAGCAAACACCGACGCGGAGAAAGAGCTGCAAGCTCGTTTTGCCAAATGCCTCGGTTCAGCGGTTAACCCGGTTCTGCGCGAAGGCAACTCTGATCGTCGCGCTGCGGCTTCAGTCAAGAAATTCGCCCAAAAGAACCCGCATCGCATGATGCAGGACTGGCCGGCTCCAGGCACATCAAAGTGTCGCGTTGCCCACATGGACGGTGGCGACTTCTACGAGACCGAAAAATCGGTCACTATGGACAAAGCTGATACCGTCAAAATTCAGTTCGTTGATGCGGCTGGCAATGTAACTGTGAAAAAAGAGGGTTTGGCCCTGCAGGCTGGCGAAATTCTCGACAGCTCGGTTATGAAGGTTGCTGCTCTGCAAGAGTTTTATGCCAAGACTGCTATTGAGGCCAAAGAGAAAGGCGTACTGCTCTCCCTGCACCTCAAAGCCACCATGATGAAGATCTCCGATCCGATCATGTTCGGTCACTGTGTCAAAGTTTACTTCAAGGCTGCCCTTGAGAAGCATGCCGACACCCTGGCTTCTATCGGTGCCAACCCGAACTTCGGCATGGGTGACATCCTCAACAAGCTGAACAAGCTTCCGGCTGACAAAAAAGCCGAAATCGAAGCTGACATCAATGCTTGCTACGAAGGTCAGGCTGCTCTGGCCATGGTTGACTCCCGCAAGAACATCACTAACCTGCACGTGCCGAACGATGTCATCGTTGACGCTTCGATGCCGAATGTGGTACGTGACGGCGGCCGGATGTGGAACCTGGCTGACGAGCTGCAGGACACCATCGCCATGGTGCCCGATCGTTGCTACGCCACCATCTATCGTGAAATCTGTGAAGACGCTAACAAGAACGGCCAGTTCAACCCGGCCACCATGGGTAGCGTTGCCAACGTCGGTCTGATGGCGCAAAAAGCTGAAGAATACGGTTCCCACGACAAGACCTTCGAAGCTCCTTCAGCTGGTAAGTTCCAGGTCGTTGCTTCAAATGGTACCGTTCTGCTTGAGCAGCCGGTCAGCAAAGACGATATCTATCGTTCCAGCCAGGTTAAAGACATTCCGATCAAGGATTGGGTCAAGCTGGCTGTTAACCGCGCTAAAGCTTCCGGTGAGCCTTGTGTCTTCTGGCTCGATGCGAATCGTGGTCACGACACCGAAATCATCAAAAAGGTCAACAAGTACCTGCCTGAGTTCGACACTGCTGGCCTCGACATCCAGATCATGGATCCGGTCGCTGCAATGAAGTTCTCCCTCAAGTTGGTTCGCGAAGGCAAGAACGCCATCGCTGTTACCGGCAACGTGCTGCGGGATTACCTGACCGACCTGTTCCCGATCCTCGAGCTCGGCACCTCTGCTCGTATGCTCTCCATCGTTCCATTGATCAATGGTGGCGGCTTGTTCGAGACCGGTGCTGGTGGTTCGGCTCCGAAGCACGTTGAGCAGTTCCTCAAAGAAGGCCACATCCGTTGGGATTCCCTCGGTGAGTTCTGCGCACTGGTTCCATCTCTGGAGCAGGCGGCAAGAGCTGACAACAACCCGAAGGCTGCGATTCTGGCTGAAACTCTCGATGCTGCTATCGGTCAGTACCTTTCGAACCAGAAGCTCCCGTCCCGTAAGGTTAAAGAGATCGACAACCGCGGTGGCAGCTTCTACCTCGGCTTTTACTGGGCACAGGCACTCGCTGCTCAGGACAAAGATGCCGAGATGAAAGCACGCTTTGCCAAGGTTGCCGCTGAGATCGAGAAGAACGTTGCCAAGATCGATGCCGAGATGATCGATTGCCAGGGTTCCCCGGTCGATGTCGGTGGTTACTTCAAGCTCGACCCGGTCAAAGCTGCCGCAGCTATGCGCCCGAGTGCAACACTGAATGCAATTATTGACGCAATGTAATTAGCGTTAAGCTAGATGCAACACCAAAGGCCGGGACATTCATTTGTCCCGGCCTTTTTTTAGTCTTCCCCTCCCCTTGCGAATAGGAACAGGATGAAGGGTTCAGCAAACTGCCAATTAGCCTCTATCACGGGCAGCTGGCGGGTAGTCTCCCTCAGTTACACCGTGACCCTTTTGACAGGATGTTGATTGCACAGGCTCAGGCCGAAGGGTTGATCTTGGTGACTGCGGATGAGCATATTGTTGAGTACAATATCCGGGTGAGAGATCCAAGGGGGTGATGGATGGATTCAGTATACTGTCCCCATAACGCTAAAAGCTGACATTAAAGGTTGACTAAAGTTGGTAAATATCGCATATTAAAATGTTATTTTGGTTGTTGCAGAGCATAATGAAGGACATTCTTCAATGGCAATGACCCCTTAATACACCCCCCCTTTACACCGCACGGGCTC
>CBDUUF010000034.1:0-9814 GCA_965370375.1 uncultured Desulfuromonadaceae bacterium | reverse complement strand
GTAGCCTTGGACGCCTGGCCGCCGGTGTTGGAATAAACCTCGGTGTCGAGGACCAGTACGTTGACGTTCTCACCTGAAGCGAGGACGTGGTCGAGACCGCCATAGCCAATATCGTAGGCCCAGCCATCACCGCCGTGGATCCAGACCGATTTTTTGACCAGGTAGTCGGCGACCGATAGCAGGTTTTTGCTGTCGTCATCCGGACACTGGGCGAGGGAAGCCTTGAGTTTGGCAACACGGCCACGCTGAACTTCTATCTCTTCTTGGCTGTCCTGAGTTGCCTTCTTTATCTCGTCCATCAGGCCGAGGCTGTCTTTGCAACCTTTACAGTCACAGGCCGCAAGTTTGTCGAGCAGCTCAAGGGCATATTCGTTGAACTTGTCGATGGTCAGACGATAGCCGAAACCGAATTCGGCGTTGTCCTCGAACAGTGAATTGCTCCAGGCCGGACCGAGGCCATCCTTACGGGTGGTCCATGGCGTGGTCGGCAGGTTGCCGCCGTAGATCGACGAGCAGCCGGTTGCGTTGGCGACTATCATGCGGTCACCGAACAACTGCGAGCAGAGCTTGACGAACGGGGTCTCGCCGCAACCGAGGCAGGCGCCGGAGAATTCAAACATCGGTGGCAGCAGCTGGCTCCCTTTGAGCGTGGCACGCTTGATCAGCGCCGGATCGGTGTCAGGCAGCGCCAGGAAGAACTCCCAGTTCACTGCTTCCTGCTCACGCAACGGCTCCTGGGGTGACATGTTGATCGCCTTGTGGTTCTCAACCGTCTTGCTCTTGGCCGGGCAGTTATGTACGCAGGCGCCGCAACCGGTACAATCCTCAGGTGCAACCTGCAGCGAATACTTCTTGCCGGCCATCTCCTTGCCTTTGGCGTCGCAAGATTTATAGGTTGCCGGAGCGCCTTTAAGGTCAGACTCTTCAACGATCTTCATCCGGATAACCGAGTGTGGGCAGACAAAGGAACAGATGCCGCACTGGATGCAGAGTTCCATATCCCAAACCGGGATATTTGTTGCGATGTTGCGTTTTTCGAACATGGCGGTACCGGTCGGGAAGGTACCGTCGGCCGGCATAGCCGAGATCGGCAGGTGCTCACCGAGAGCGTCGATGATCGGGCCGGTGGTCTGCTTGACGAAGTCAGGTTGATCAGCCTTGATGACCGAGGAGATCTTGACCTTGTTGGTCACGGCGGCGGGAATGGTAGCCTCTTGAATATTATTGGCACCAGCTTCGACCGCTTCGAAGTTCATGTTGACGACCTTCTCGCCGGCTTTGCTGTACGATTTGACGATAGCGTCTTTGATCTCTTTTTCCGCCAGAGCGAAGTCGATGATATTGGAGATCTTGAAGAATGCGGTCTGCATAATGACGTTGATGCGGGAACCGAGACCGATCTTTTCACCAAGGTGGATACCGTCAATAACAAACAGCTTCATCTTTTTGTCGATAAGTTGTTGCTGGGTCTCCTGCGGCAGGTGATCCCAAATCTCATCAGCCCCGACCGGCGAGTTGATCAAGAAGGTTGCGCCTTCTTTCGCCTTGGCCAGCAGGTCATAGCGGGCGAGGAAGGAGAAATTGTGGCAGGCGATAAAGTCAGCCGAATCGATCAGGTAAGGTGAACGAATCACATCCTTGCCAAAGCGCAGGTGACTGGTAGTCATGCTACCTGCCTTCTTCGAGTCATAGACAAAGTAGGCCTGAGCATTATTATCGGTGGTTTCGCCGATGATCTTGATCGAGTTTTTGTTGGCACCGACGGTGCCGTCAGAACCGAGACCGTAGAACATCGCCTCATAGGCATTGCTCTCTACTTTGTAAGCCGGATCGAACTCGAGGCTGCGACCGGTGACGTCATCTTTGATGCCGACGACGTAATGGTTCATCGGCTTGGCTGCGTCGAGATTGTCGAAAACCGCCTTGACCATAGCCGGGGTGAATTCATAAGAGCCGAGACCGTAGCGGCCGCCGACGATGGTCGGGTAACCGTTAAAATCGAACAGGCCATCGGACATCGCCTCGCCGATCGCGGTGCGAACGTTGAGGTACATCGGCTCGCCCATGGCGCCCGGCTCCTTGGTGCGGTCGAGAACGGCGATACTCTTGACCGTCTTCGGCAGCGTTTTGGCAAACTCCTCAGTCAGGAACGGCAGGAACAGGCGAACCTTGAGCAGACCGACCTTCTCGCCCTGAGCGGTAAGATGCTCGACCAGCTCGTGTGCAGTTTCGCAACCGGAACCCATCATGACGATGACCTTCTCGGCGTCAGGGGCTCCGACGTAATCGAACAGGTTGTACTGGCGTCCGGTCAGTTTGGCAAATTTGTCCATCTGCGCCTGAACGATGCCGGGAACCTTGTCGTAATAGGTGTTGACCGTCTCCCGCCCCTGGAAGTAGACATCCGGGTTCTGGGCGGTACCACGCATGACCGGATGATCCGGCGACAGGGCGCGACCACGGTGGGCACGAACCAGCTCGTCACTGATCATGTGTCGCATATCGTCAAAGGTCAACTCTTCGATCTTCTGTACCTCGGAGGAGGTTCGGAAACCGTCGAAGAAATGCATGAATGGAATGCGCGATTCAAGGGTTGCCGCCTGAGCGATCAGGGCGAAGTCCATTACCTCCTGGACATTGTTAGAGCAAAGCATCGACCAACCGGTGGAACGGGCCGACATGACATCGGAGTGGTCGCCGAAAATTGACAACGCCTGAGCGGCGATGGCCCGGGCCGAGATATGGAAGACCGTCGAGGTGAGCTCACCGGCAATCTTGAACATGTTCGGGATCATCAACAACAGACCCTGAGAGGCCGTAAAGGTCGTGGTCATGGCACCGGTCTGCAGGGCGCCGTGCACGGCACCGGCCGCGCCACCTTCAGACTGCATCTCAACCACCTTCGGGACCGTGCCCCAGATGTTCTTTTCACCGACCGCACTCTTGGCGTCGGAAACTTCACCCATCACCGATGACGGGGTAATTGGGTAGATAGCAATTACCTCGTTGGTTGCATGCGCCACATGCGCTGCCGCGGTATTGCCGTCAATGTTTACCATTTTTCTAGACATGCTCTTCTCCTTAGTTACAGTATTTGTTCCGTTTGAAACCAGAGTCAGAAGTATATGTAGATTAAGTCTGTTCTTTTAATTACAAGTCCTGCCGACCTTGAACGGCCCGGCTGACGGTCGCTTCATCGACATATTCAAGATCGCTCCCCATCGGGATACCGTGGGCCGGGCGGGTTACCCGGATACCGAGCGGTTGGATCAGCCGCCCGAGATAGAGCGCGGTCGCGTCACCTTCAACCGTAAAGTTGGTGGCGATAAGCACCTCCTCAACCTGACCGGTGCGCAGTCGTTGGAGAAGGTCGTCGATATGCAACTCATCAGGCCCGACACCATCCAGCGGCGAAAGCGCCCCATGTAAAACATGGTAGCGCCCCCGGTACGAACGGCTCCGCTCAATCGACATCAGATCCTGCGGTTCTTCGATCACGCAGATGATCCGGTCATCACGACCCGGGTCTGAACAAAGACAACACGGATCGACTTCCGTCACGTGATGACAGACTGAGCAAAACTTTATTTTAGCCTTCAGGTCGAGTACCGCCTCGGCCAGCGCGGCCGCGGCCTCATCCGGACAGCGCAGAAGGTAAAAAGCGAGCCGTGTTGCCGTTTTCTTGCCGATGCCCGGAAACTTGGCCAACTCCGCGACTAATCGAGCAAAAGACGGTATATTTTCTAGCATGATCAAACACCTGATTCGTCAAAATAAACCAGTGTTTCATTTTTTTATGCTGGCTTAAATTTTTAATTCCCATGAAAAAATAAGGGGTTGGAGAGATCATAGTAAAAACTACACTATAAGGCAACTGTTTTTAGCTCTCCATTTTAAAACAATCCGGGGATATTCATTCCACCGGTCAGTTTGCTCATTTCTTCTTGCATCATATCCTGACTTTTGTTGATTGCCTCATTTACCGCCGCAACGACAAGATCCTGAAGCATTTCAACATCATCGGCATCGACAACTTGCGGGTCGATTGTAAGCGAAAGCAACCTTTGTCGACCGTTCACTACTGCGGTCACCATGCCGCCGCCGGCGGTTGCCTCAACCTGCCGTGATTCCATCTCCTGTTGCATCTGGCCCATTTTTTGCTGCATCTGCTGGGCCTGCTTCATGATGTTACCGAGTCCTTTTGCCATTATCCTGTTCCTCTCATTATAAATTTAATTCTTAAAAGTTTTTTGTCTTTGATATGACAAAGTGAAAACTTCGTCCAACAAGGCGTAGTGTTTTTTCAGAGGTGAAGGCATACATCGGTATGTCGAAGTTCTGAAAAACGCTGCAACGCTGGAGGGCGGACTTTTCACAACGTCATACGAAGCCTTTGTCGATCGGCCGGACCTCTTCGACCGTCCCTTCAAATACTTCCAGCGCCGATTTAACTGCCGGGTGTTCCAGTGCGTCGTCACGCAAACGATTCTGCCGGTCACTCTGTTGTGATTGGCGTTCCTCGGCCAGCGATTGGGGCGCATCTTGTGAATCGGTGGCATCGAGTGCGACCACTTTAACCTTGACCGGTTGCTCAAAATATTTTTCTGCCAATTCGGTCAGCGTCTCCATGGTCTCCTGGTCTTCGAGCTGCCCGTAGGCGAATGATCCTTTCGGTAGACCGAAGCGTAGCTGGGGCAATTGCATTTCGAGTAACCGCGCCTGTTCGAGGATCGAGGCTATACGCGGACGTCGTCGCGCCCGAACATGCTCAACCAGCCCCGACCAGCTTCTGTCTTGCCGCATCTCTGCAGCCGGGGCATCAGGCTTTTTTGCTGCCGGCTCCGGTGGTTCAGGCGGGATCGGTGGTTCTTCAGGCTGTGCAGTCACCGGTGCTTTTGCTGCCGGTGTGGCCGTTGTCCGGGGCGCAGCTGCCGGCGGTGCGGCCAGCAGTTCGCCATCGCTGCCGAGCCGTCGCTCCAGATCCTCGAGCTTGCGCACCAGTGATGCTACGTCTTGTCCGGGCGGCAGGTTGGTCAGGCGAATCAAGGCCATCTCGACCGTCAACCGTGGAAAAACCGAACCGGGGATTTCGGTCTCAGTACGGACCAGCAACGATAACATCCGCTGCAGGTCTTCGAGACTGGTCAGCTCCGATAAGGTCTGGGTCGACCGTAGTTCATCTGCGGTTACATCTACCAGATCACCCGGATCATCAACTACCTTAAACAACACCAGTGTCCGGAACATGGAAATTAATTCCCGGCAAAATTGTCGGTAGGAATAACCGAGATCATCAACCCGCTGCAGACCGTCAAGTACGCGACGACCATCGTGTTGGAGCAACCCTTCGCTGATTTCGAACAACAGATGCCGGTCGACCATGCCGAGTAGTGATTGAACATCTTCGTCCTCAACCTTTTCACCACAAAAAGCGATCACCTGATCCAGAGTCGACAGCGCGTCGCGCATACTCCCTTCACCCTGCCGGGCAACCAATGCGAGCGCCCGGTCGGAGATATCAATCTTTTCGGCATCGACAATAACGCGTAGCCGTTGTGCGACCTTGTTCAGGCCGATCTTGCGGAAATCGAGGCGTTGACAGCGGGAAATGATCGTCACTGGAATTTTATGCGGTTCGGTCGTGGCAAAAATAAATTTTGCATGTTCCGGTGGTTCTTCGAGAGTTTTCAGCAGAGCGTTGAAGGCATTGATCGAGAGCATATGGACTTCATCGATGATAAAAATCTTATAGCGGGAATGCGCCGGCAGATAGCGAACATTGTCGCGCAACTCGCGAATGTCGTCGACTCCGGTATTCGAGGCACCATCAATCTCGAACACATCGACCCCTTTGCCGGCGACAATCTCCTCGCAGGATGGGCAACTGTTGCATGGTTCGGGTGCCGGACCTTTTTCACAATTGAGCGCCTTGGCCAGAATGCGCGCAGCGGAGGTCTTGCCGACACCCCGGGCGCCGGTAAACAGGAAGGCATGATGTACACGCCCGGATTCGATAGCATTACCCAAAGTGCGACTGATGTGCTCCTGGCCAATCAGGTCGTTCAGGGTTTGCGGGCGGTATTTGCGGGCCAGTACAAGGTATGACATAAGATCACTCCACGGGCTAAGGCAACTCTGGAGTTGGCGAGAAGGGGGTTGCCGTCACAAGTGACAGCCAGGCACCCCCGCGGCACACGAAATTACCGTTACCGCTGCTCCCTTCCGGGTCTGACGGAGTTGGCGGCATTTCATTGCACGGGACCCGGCTGTCACTTCTAACGGTAACGCTGCCGGAACATGAAATGGAATAAAACTGGCGGAGAGGGGGGGATTCGAACCCCCGGTACCTTGCAGTACACATGATTTCCAATCATGCACCTTCGGCCTCTCGGTCACCTCTCCGCGGACTGCGTAAGATACATCAAAGCCGGCGTCGATGTAAAGATTTTTCAGCCGTGATTATCAACGCAACGCCAACTCTTTTTTCTCCAGAAGCAGCATCCGATCCCGCAATTCTGCGGCTAGTTCAAAATCGAGATCAGCCGCTGCGGCCAGCATCTGTTGTTTGAGGGTTACGAGTCCATTGCGTATCTGTTTGGGTGTGCCGTATTCGCTCAGCTCTTCTGCGACCAATAGATTCTGTTCGGCCTGCTCCCGGCCGGTAATATCTTCCAGAATACTCCGCATGCTTTTTTTAATCGACGTCGGCGTAATGTTATGCGTGCGGTTATACGCTTCCTGCACTTGCCGCCGTCGGCCGGTTTCATCAAGACAGGCATGCATTGAGCGAGTCACCTTGTCGGCATACATGATTACCCGGCCATCGATATGTCGCGCTGCCCGGCCACAGGTCTGGATCAGCGAGCGCTTGCTGCGCAAAAACCCTTCTTTGTCGGCATCGAGAATTGCCACCAGAGCAACTTCCGGGATATCCAGCCCTTCACGCAACAGGTTGATCCCGACCAGCACATCGAACTCGCCAGCGCGCAAATCCTGGATGATCTGTACCCGCTCGACGGTGTCGATATCCGAATGCAGATAGCGCACCCGAATACCGTGTTCACCGAGGTAATCGGTCAGGTCTTCAGCCATCCGTTTGGTCAGGGTCGTCACCAGTACCCGTTGTTGTTTCTTAACACAGATGTGCAGTTCGCCGAGCAGGTCGTCGACCTGCTCGCTGGCCGGGCGGATCTCGATCGGCGGATCGACCAGACCGGTCGGCCGAACGATCTGCTCCACCACCACCCCTTGTGCTTTCTCCAGTTCGTAGTCGCCGGGGGTGGCTGACACATAGAGCGTCTGCAGATTCTTGCCCTCGAACTCTTCGAAGGTCAACGGTCGATTATCGAGTGCCGACGGCATCCGGAAGCCGTAACCGACCAACGTCTCCTTACGCGAGCGGTCACCACGATACATGGCGCCGACCTGACTGACCGAGACATGACTTTCGTCGATGAACAACATCGCATCGGCAGGGAAGTAATCGATCAGGGTGGCCGGCGGCTCCCCGACCTTGCGACCATCCAACATCCGCGAATAGTTTTCGATCCCCTGACAGTAGCCCATCTCCTCCATCAGCTCGATATCGAACATCGTCCGCTGCTCGATCCGCTGGGCTTCAAGCAGCTGGTTGTTCTGTTTGAAAAACTGGATCCGCTCACGTAGTTCATCCTGAATTTCGCGCACCGCCCGATCGAGGGTCGGTCGGGTCGCCACATAATGGCTGGCCGGAAAGATCGTAGTCGAGGTCAGCTCACCGATGACCGTGCCGCGCAACGGATCGATTTCACGGATCGCCTCGATCTCGTCGCCGAAAAACTCAAAGCGTAGCGCCCGTTTCTCCTCGTAGGCCGGAAAGACCTCGACCGTATCGCCGCGCACCCGGAACGTACCGCGATGAAAATCGACATCATTACGTTCATACTGAATTTCAACCAGCTGCTTGAGCAGCGCGTTGCGGTCGATTTCCATGCCGACTTTGAGTTTGATCAGCATGCCGAAGTAGGCCTCCGGTGAGCCGAGGCCATAGATGCAGGAGACCGAGGCGACAATCAACACATCGCGCCTAGTCAGCAGGCTACGCGTGGCGCTGTGCCGGAGTTTATCGATCTCCTCATTGATCGACGAATCTTTCTCGATGAAGGTGTCGGTCACCGGCACGTACGCCTCCGGTTGGTAGTAATCGTAATAGGAGACGAAATATTCGATGGCATTGTCCGGGAACAGCTCGCGGAATTCTCCGTAGAGCTGGGCGGCCAGAGTCTTGTTGTGTGCCAGCACCAGCGTCGGGCGCTGCAGCTGTTGCACCAGATTGGCCATGGTAAAGGTTTTGCCCGAGCCGGTGACGCCGAGCAAAACCTGATGCCGGTCGCCGCGCATCAGCCCTTCGCTCAACTCACGGATCGCTTGCGGCTGGTCGCCGCTAGGTTGGTATTCGGATACTAGTCTGAAATCAGCCATAGCTCTCCATTTAAGCACATTGAGCAAGGATGAATACAGGAAAAGTCATTTTTCTTGTTTAGCAGAACATTTACGCGCAAATGCGACTGTAATCTCAGCGTATGCGTGTATAATTATAGCAGAGGGGGAGTTGCACAATGGAAGGAGGCAGCCTATCGAAACAGAAGCAGAACACAATAAATCATATTCGAAGATTCTGGTAGGTGCAAGCCACCGGAAATACCTGTGACAAGGGGAATTCAGAGAATAAATAAAGGCCCGTGCAATAAGAGACGGGCCTTACACGTTGTTATGGAGCAAAGCGTAAAACTCTGACCACACCTGAAGCAATGATGTCCCGGATTCGGCTTTAACTGAAAATAAAGCTGTCCCGAATGGCGCTAGTTTAAGAGGAAATGTCAGCAAAACCGGGACTGTCCCCGCGCTCTTTTTAGAGGGGGCTGTCCCAGGCTTTTGCGGCGCACAGCACCACGGTTTCATGTCCCGCAAACATCTGGGACAGCCCCCGGTGACCCTGGGGACAGTCCCGAGTTCACTGCGTTACTCCTGAAAAAATGGCATAAACTAGCGCCATTCAGGCCTGACCCCGATTTTCGAATCTTAAATGGGATTTATGGGGAAAGCGTTGCGGCCTTTGATCGCCTGACCTACAGGAAAAGCAATTTCCAGCCATAGATCAGGGTCAGCACCAGCGTGTAAGCGGTGACGGCGTAATACCAACGTCCGGCAAATTTAGGGGTCCTGATCGGGGCGACATTGAGCGCGGCCAGAACCATCAGCAGCGCGTAGCAAACCGGGCCGAAAACCGCCGGAGAGATCAGGCCCTCGAAGAGGAACAGAAAGGCCAGGATAATCACATTGTTGTCGAGCGCCAAACCCCAGTAGGTTGATTTATCCACCAGGCCAAAGACATTGAAATAGCTGAGCCGGATAACGCCGGTTGCGACAATGACAAAAGCGCCGGGGATATACCAGGGGCTGAAGTTGCCATAGCTGAGCAGGATTACTGCGGGCAAGACGCCGAAACTGATAATGTCGATCAGCGAGTCGAGCTGGCCGCCGAACTCCCCCTGCTCTTTGGTTCGACCTTTCATCTTCCGGGCGATAATGCCATCGCTCCAGTCAAAGAAGACCGCCCAGATCAAGCCGATCATTGCGGCGGGGAAATTACCCAGAAAAGCGAAATAGATGCCGAGGATGGCCGCAAGGAGTCCGGCCAACGAACAGATGTTCGGCAGATCCTTTGCGTAGCTCAGGATGGCCCGGGGCGCTGCCGGGTTGGTTGGTGATGCACTCATGTTATTTCCTTCAAACCGACAATTACGCCTAAGGCCTCGACCACGACCCTGTTTTC